>NZ_JAYFSJ010000020.1:33517-86174 GCF_039708975.1 Chromobacterium indicum | reverse complement strand
GCGTCAGCTGAGGAGACGAACTATACCTGCGCCCTCACCCTCGGTCAACAGGTTTTTTGAGAAAAAGGAGAGGTTTTTACAGGGAAATAGCCAACCATCTGTTTTACAATGTTTTTCCATTTTATCTTTTTCAAAAAAAGATCACATCACCTGCATCCACAAGCCTTTCCCGCCATTTTCAACACCATGAAAATTTCCTGAAAGCCGGAAAACCAGTCTGTTTTTTCAAAAATCATCGAAAAGAGGAAACTTTTCCGCCGCCTTGGCGTGACATTGTCATTTCATGTTAGGATGAAATGCCTACATCATCAGGATGCGCGCCATGAACATTTCCCTGCGGCAACGAATACGGGGCCTGCCCTCCGGCTTCCACCTGCTGATGTTGAGCGATGCGCTGAGCGGTCTGGCGATGGGCGCCGGCTACGTCAGCATCAGCTGGTGGGTGGTATCGACCGGCGGCGCGCGCGACATGGCTTGGTTCAGCACGCTGACCGCGCTGGTGATGCTGATCGCGCTGCCGCTGACCGCGCCGCTGGGCGACCGCTTTCCCAAGAACCGGGTGATCGCCGGCGGCATCCTGCTGGCGATGCTGTCCGGCCTGGCCTTGGCCGCGATGGCCTGGTTCGGCTTCTATAAGCTGGCTTGGGTCGTCGCCAGCGAATCGATGGCGATGTTCGCCTGGGCCATCGTATTTCCCTCGATGCTGAGCATCGCTTCCGAACTGGTGCCGGCGGCGCGCCTGACCGACGCGCTGTCGCTGCAAAAGAGCTCGCAGTCGGTGGGCAATCTGATAGGACCGGTGGTGGGCGGCAGCCTGATGGCCTTCATGCCCGCCTGGCTGGCGCTGGGCGCTTACGCCATTCTGCTGGCCCTCGCGGCGGTCGGCGCGCTGCGCATCCAGGTTCCGCCACGCGACCTGGCCAACTTGCGCGATGAAAGCTTCGTCGACCAGGTGCGCAGCGGCCTGCGCGTGCGCTGGCGCATCCCGCTGGAGCGCAGCTGGGCGTTCTGGGGCTTGCTGGTGATGACCGCCTACCTTCCCATGGTAGTCACGCTGCTGCCGATCAAGCTGCACCAACTAGGCCTGCCCGCAATCTGGCTGGGCACCTGCGAAGCGGCCGCCAGCGGCGGCCTGTTGATCGGCTCGCTGTGGCTGACCCACCGCCTGCTGCAACACTGTAGCCGGCCGCGCGCGCGCGCATTCGCCATGTGGGCGCTGGCGGCGGTGTTCCTGGTGGTGGCGCTGACCGACAGCCCCTATCTGATGCTGGCGATGTTCGGCATAGAAGGCATGCTACTGTCCATCACCATGCTGATCGGCCAGACCCATCGTACGCTGGCGGTGCCGGAGGCTTACCGCGCCCGGGTATCCGCGATCAATGTGCTGGTGGCCAAACTGGGCGGCATGCTGGGCCCGGCGCTGGCGGGCATCCTGCTGGCCAGCTGGTCGCTGGACGGCGTCTACCTGTTCTTCGCGCTATTCCACCTGCTGACGGTGCCGCCGATGCTCTTGCTGCCCGGTGTCAATCGCTTCCTCGGCCTGAGCCACGAGGAAGTGAAGGACTGGTATCTGCGCCAGCACCCCGAAGCCTTCGAACCGATCGCCCCGGCCGCCGGCAAATTGAAGCAGCCTATATAAAGCAAAACGGCGACCGGAATGGTCGCCGTTTTCACATACATATATAAGGTATGAAACTGGCTCAGAGTACGTAGCGCGCCAGATCCTCGCGCTCGGCCACTTCGCCCAGCTTGCCGTCGACGTAAGCGCCGTCGATCTGGCATGCGCCGGACTTGGCGTCGAAGGCCACTTCCTCCAGCAGCTTCTCCATCACCGTGTACAAGCGACGCGCGCCGATGTTCTCGGTTTTCTCGTTGACCTGCCAGGCGATCTCGGCCAGACGCTGAATGCCGGACTCCTCGAACGCCAGCTCCACGCCCTCGGTAGCCAGCAACGCCTGGTACTGGCGCGTCAGGCAGGCGTTGGTGCTGGTCAGGATGGCCTTGAAGTCGTCGACCGACAGCGACGACAGCTCGACGCGGATAGGCAGGCGGCCTTGCAATTCCGGGATCAGGTCCGATGGCTTGGACAGCTGGAAGGCGCCAGAGGCGATGAACAGGATGTGGTCGGTCTTCACCATGCCGTACTTGGTGGACACGGTGGTGCCCTCCACCAGCGGCAGCAGGTCGCGTTGCACGCCGGCGCGAGACACGTCGGCGCCGCTGTGGCCTTCGCCGCGGCTGGTGACCTTGTCGATCTCGTCGAGGAACACGATGCCGTTCTGCTCGACGTTCTTCAAGGCCTCGGCCTTCAGCTCTTCCTCATTGACCAGCTTGGCGGCTTCCTCGTCGATCAGCAGCTTGAAGGCGTCGGCCACCTTCATCTTGGCGGCCTGCTTCTTGCCGGCGCCCAGGCCCTGGAACATGCCCTGCAGCTGGCTGGCGAAATCCTCCATGCCAGGCGGCGCCATCACGTTCATCTGAGCGGCCGGCGCAGCGACCTCCAGCTCGATTTCCTTGTCGTCGAACTTGCCCTCGCGCAGCATCTTGCGGAATTTCTGCCGGGTGGCGCCATCCTCGTGCTTCTCTTCGGTCGCCGGCTCTTCGGCGAAGAAACCGGACGGCTGCTTGCGCGGCTGCGGCAGCAGCACGTCCAGGATGCGCTCCTCGGCGGCGTCTTCGGCGCGCGCGCGGTTGCGCTTGATCGCCGCTTCGCGGGTGTCCTTGATCGCCACGTCCACCAGGTCGCGGATGATGGTGTCGACGTCGCGGCCGACATAGCCGACCTCGGTGAACTTGGTGGCTTCCACCTTGATGAACGGCGCGCCGGACAGCTTGGCCAGGCGGCGGGCGATCTCGGTCTTGCCGACGCCGGTGGGGCCGATCATCAGGATGTTCTTGGGGGTGATCTCGCTGCGCAGCGGCTCGGCCACCTGCTGGCGGCGCCAGCGGTTGCGCAGCGCGATGGCGACGGCGCGCTTGGCCTTGTGCTGGCCGATGATGTGCTGGTCCAGTTCGTGGACGATTTCCTGCGGGGTCATTTGCGTCATGACGTTCTCCGCCCGGCGAGCCTCGCCGGGCCATGCATTCGGGATCAGGCCGCGTCGTCCGGGCCCAGGGTTTCGATCAGGTGGTTGTGGTTGGTGTAGATGCAGATGTCGCCGGCGATCTCCAGCGATTTCTTCACCACCACTTCCGGCGCGAGCTCGGTGTTCTCGAACAGCGCGCGCGCTGCCGACTGGGCGAAAGCGCCGCCGGAACCAATGGCGGCGATACCCTGCTCCGGCTCCAGCACATCGCCGTTGCCGGTGATGATCAGCGTGTGGTCCTTGTCGGCCACAATCAGCATCGCCTCAAGCCGGCGCAGCATGCGGTCGGTGCGCCAGTCCTTGGCCAACTCCACCGCCGACACCAAGAGATTGCCCTGGTGCTTTTGCAATTTGGCCTCGAAGCGCTCGATCAGGGTGAAAGCGTCGGCGGTGCCGCCGGCGAAACCCGCCAAAACCTTGCCGCCATGCAGCTTGCGTATCTTGCGCGCGGTGGCCTTGATCACGATATTGCCCAGGGTCACTTGCCCGTCGCCGCCCAGCGCCACGCGCTCGCCGCGACGGACGGACACGATGGTGGTGCCGTCGAACTGCTGCATATTGGTATTCCAATCAATGGCGGCCGGCGATGTGCCGGCCTTTGACCGATATATGCAGACGATCACCGCGATTGCAAGCACGCGCGCAACAGCGGGCGCCCTCGCCCTAGAAAATGAGAATTGTTTGTATTATCATTTCCAGCATGAAATCCTCCGCTATCCTGCAATATTCCGCCCTCGGCGGCGTGCTGGCCGCGCATGCGCTGGCATTGACGCTGCTGAACGACATGTCCGCGCGCGCGCAGACCGTCACTCCGCCCCAGGCGCTGCGGATGGAGATGATTTCGCTGGCGCCGGCCGACAAGCCCTCGGCAGCGCCCAAGGCCGCCCCCGCGCCCGAGCCGGTCAAGCCGCAGCTCAAGCCTCAATCCAAGCCCGCGCCGAGCAAGCCTGCCGTCCAGCCCAAGCCGGACCTGCAGCCGGTGAAGACCCAGGCCGACGCGCCCGCTCCGGCCAAGGCGATCAGCGTCGCCGCGGCTCCGGCGGCGGCGGCCCCCGCCGCGGAAGCGCCGAAGAACGCCGGCGGAGGCAAGACCGACAACCGCGACCTGCCCGTCACCGAACCGCAGTCCCGCGGCGGCTATTTGAACAACCCGGCCCCGGTCTACCCGACGGTGTCCCGCGAGGAAGGCGAGGAAGGCACGGTGCGGCTGCGGGTACTGGTCAGCGCCCAGGGCGCGGCGCAAGAAGTGTCGGTGCATGACAGCAGCGGCTTTCCGCGGCTGGACCGCGCCGCGCTGGCCTCGGTCAAGCGCTGGCGCTTCACCCCGGCCAAGCGCGGCGGGGAAGCCATTGCCTACACCTATATCGTTCCGGTTGAATTTTCTTTGAAATCCGGCAGGTCATGATCCTCGCAACCCTATTGCTCCAGGGCGTCGCCACAGTAGCGGCGGCCTCGCCGCCCCAAACAAGCGCCACGGCAGCCGCGCCCGCAATCGCCAGCGCTCCCGCCGCCGCCCGGCCTACGCCACGAAACGCATGGAACAATCCCTCCCCTCCCTACCCGACGCGTTCGATAGAGGAAGGCGAAGCCGGCACCGTACGGCTGAAGATGCACATTAGCGCGGAAGGCACCGTTCAAGCCGTCGCGCTGGATAGCAGCAGCGGCTACCCGCGGCTGGATCAGGCCGCGATGACTGCAGCCAGGACCTGGCGCTTCATTCCCGCCAAGCGCGGCGGCAAAGCCATCCCTTACATCTTTATCATCCCCATTCAATTTTCTTTGAAGCCTGCCAAATCATGAATCTGATGACCGTATTCCAACAAGGGGACGCCGTGCTGATCGCGGTGTTCATGATCCTGATCCTGATGTCGGTGCTCACCTGGTACCTGATCATCGTCCGCGGCGTGCAGACCTTGCGCCTGCGCCGCGCCAACCGCGAGGCGGAAAACGCGCTGTGGGGCGCGGCCGACTGGCGCCAGGCCGAAACCAGCCTGCAGCATAGCCAGGGCCAGTTCGCCAACCTGGCGCGCGCCGGCCTCGCCGCGCTGAAGCAGTATCAAAGCCAGGCCGGCCGCGCGCTGGGCCAGGCCTGCGGCATCGACGAGTTCCTCACCCGCGCCATCCGCAAAGTGCTGTCGCAGGAGATGGCCCGCCAGGAAGCCGGCCTGACCGTGCTGGCCTCCATCGGCTCCACCGCCCCCTTCGTCGGCCTGTTCGGCACCGTGTGGGGCATCTACCACGCGCTGGTCAACATCGGCCAGGCGGGCCAGATGAGCATAGGCGCGGTCGCCGGCCCGATCGGCGAGGCGCTGGTGGCCACCGCCGCCGGCCTGGCCGCCGCCATCCCGGCGGTACTGGCCTACAACGCCCTTACCCGCGCCCAGCGCGTGATGTCGCAGGAACTGGACTACTTCGCCCATGACCTGCACGCCCAGTTGCTGACCCAATCCGGAGAAAGCCATGGCGTTCGGTAGTTTCAACCAGGGCCCGGCCGCGCCGATGGCCGAACCCAACACCACGCCGCTGGTCGACGTGATGCTGGTGCTGCTGGTGGTGTTCATCATCACCACGCCGCTGCTGACCAACGCGGTCAAGGTAGATCTGCCGCGCGCCCAGGCCGCCGAGCACCAGGACAAGCCCGAGCAGATCCGTCTGGTGGTGGACGCCGCCGGCAAGCTGTTCTGGGACGATAAGCCGGTGGCCGAGGCCGATCTCCCCGCCCGTTTCGCCGCCGCCTCCGCCGCCAACCCCGAAGTCGAGCTGCACCTGTCGGCCGACAAGGCGGTGCGCTACGAGACCGTGGCCAAGGCGCTGGCCGCCGCCCAGAAAAACGGCGTCGGCAAGATAGGCTTCGTCACCGCCGCGCAGTAAACCCGCCCCCAGGCAAGCCCCGCTCCCTATCGGAAAGCGGGGCTTTTTCATCCCCGGCGCGCCGGATCTTCCGCCCGGCCGCGCTCCCGGCCTCTGGCCCCTGCCCCGACTGCATGGCACTATCTTCCGCGCAGCCATTCATCCATCCCGCCGCGCCCGGCGCGGCGACAGCAACGGTCTCCATCACGATGTCACTCCGCTTTCCCCGACTCGCCCTGGCCGCCGCGCTTGCCTGCGCCGGCCAGGCAGCCCACGCCGCCCTGCAACCCGCAGCCGACGCGCCGCTGGCGCGCCGCTCCAACTCTGTCTGCCATCACCTCGCCGACAACAGCCTGGACTGCACCACGGAAAACCAGTTCACGATCCTGAAGCCCGCCGGCAAGGACCTGCTGTCGCGCATCGACTTCACCTATTCCGACACCGACAGCCTGGAAGTGCTGGACGGCGAAGTGCGCCAGCCGAACGGGCGCGTGGTCAAGCTGGACAAGTCGCAGGTGGAAACCCGCGCCGCGCCCAATCCCTACGCCGGCGTCAGCCGCGACAAACAGACCTGGATCGCCTTCCCCGAGCTGGCGGTGGGCAGCGTGGTCAGCTACCGCGTCAAGCGCCACATGGCCTCGCCGCCCCTGAGCCGCGAGTTGCTGTACCGGCTGGACTTCGACGCCGAGCCCACCCGCAACGACAGCTTCCGCTTCGAGCTGGACTCGCCGCGCCCGCTGCTGTGGCGCGGCGAGAAGATGGACGACTTCAAGATCGACGCCAGCGCCGACGGCAAACGCATCGTCATCGAGCAAAAAGCGCCCCGCTATTTGAACTTCACCAATGAATGGGACAACAGCGCGCTGCGCAGCTGGCCGCGGCTGAGCATCGCCACCAGCGACTCGCCGCAAAGCCATTTCGGCGTCTATGCCGGGCGCTACAACCAGATCCTGTCCGCGCCGCTGCCGCCGGCCGCCGCCGCCGAGGTTGAAGCGCAGCGCGGCAAGCCCGCCGCCGAGCAGGTGGCCGCCTTCATGCAGCACATCAACGGCCATTACCGCTATCTGAACGACCAGCGGCTGGCCGAGCGCGGCCTGGTGCCGTTCACGCTGGCCGAGATCGAACAGCACGGCTACGGCGACTGCAAGGACCTGGCCACGCTGCTGACCGCGATGCTGCGCGCGTCCGGCATCGCCGCCGAGCCCACGCTGATCTTCCGCGGCAACGACGCGCAGCGTCCGCTGCTGCCCGGCCTGGGCACCGTCAACCACATGATCGTCCGCGCCGTGGTGAACGGCAAAACCGAGTGGCTGGACCCGACCAACCCCTTTTTCGTCCCCAACCGCATCATGCCTGACCTGCAAGACCGGGCCAGCTACCGCATCGGCAGCGACGGCCAGGTGCGCGAGGAAGCGATCCCGATGCAGGCGGCGACGCTGACCAGCCGCAGCGAACGCGTGGAAACCCTGCGCCGCGACGGCAGCGCCGCCATCGCCATCCGCGGCGAAGTCTCCGGCTGGCCGCTGGTGCAGCTGGCGATGCAGGACCGCTTCCAGGGACCGGCCAGCTCCGACCAGAGCCTGTGCCGCGCAGTCAACAAGCAGCCGCGGGAATGCAAGGTGGACCGTCCCGCCACCGGCTTTCTGCAGCCGGCGCGCTACGCGGCGCGGATAGACAGCGTCGACCAGCGCGCGGTGGAGAAGATTTCCGGGCTTTATCTGTACGACCCCGGCCTGGAACATGACTGGGACGGTTTCGCCAGCTATCTGGCCAACGGCAACCAGGCCGACGTCTACCTGGGCGACGCCGAAACCACCGAACGCGCGGTCACGCTGCGCGGCGCCCGCGCCATCCAGCCGCCGTTCAGCTGCCAGGCCAGCTCGCGCTGGTACGACCTGTCGCTGGAGCAGCGGAAAACGCCGGACGGCATCCGCTATCAGTACCGGCAGACCCGCAAGGTGCGCTGGCTGAGCCATGACGAGATCGCCAGCCCCGAGTTCATCCGCTTCAACGAAGCGGCGCGCGCCTGCGCGATTCAGGCGCGGCAGATCATCAAGCTCTGAGAAAAAACGCAATCCGCACAAAGGACGGCCCCGGCCGTCCTTTTTCATGCCGTTTTAACAAGCAATTCCTTTAAAAACTGCCACGAAAATTCAATAGCGATCACATGCAAGCCTTGCTGCATGATGCGCATAGCATGACAATGACGGATTGGCAGCCATACTAAGATAGCAAGGTCATAGAGAAGCAAACCATGAAACAGACCTCAACAGGCCATGGCGGCGGCCGCGAAGTGCAGCTGGCGCCGCACGAACTGATCGTCACCAAGACCGACCCCACCGGCCACATCACTTACGCCAACCGCGTGTTCATGCGCATCGCCGGCTACGCCGAGCATCAGCTGCTGGGCAAGCCGCACAATCTGATCCGCCACCCGGACATGCCGCGCGGCGCCTACCGGCTGATGTGGCAGACGCTGCAGGCCGGCCACGAATTCTTCGCGCTGGTGAAGAACGCCACCCTGGACGGCGATTACTACTGGGTGCTGGCCAACGTCACCCCGGACTACGACCTCAAAGGCAAGCTGCAAGGCTATTACTCGGTGCGCCGTCCGCCCAGCCGCGCCGCCATCGCCGCCATCGAACCGATCTACGCCGAGATGCGCAAGATCGAAGCCGCGCACGGCAAGGCCGCCGCGCCGGACGCTTCGCGCGACTGGCTGCTGGCGCTGCTGGAAGAAAAAGGCTGCAGCTACCAGGACTTCATCCTGGGGCTGAACGCCGACGTGCTGAAAGCCAAAGGAGTCGCAGGATGAGTTCGCCGCGCAAACCCACCCCCTTCCTGCGCTCGCACCTGGCCTGGGCGCTGGGCGCCTTCAATCTGCTGGCGCTGCTGTCCATCCTGGACGAATACCTGCTGCCGCCGATGGCGCGGGCCCTGATCAGCGTGCTGCTGATGGCCGCCACCCTGGCCCTGTCCTGGTGGCTATGGCGGCAAGGCAGCCGCATCTTCCTGCTGCTCAACACCCTGACCCGCCAGCTGGGCCTGGCCTGCAGCGGCGAACTGCACCACCGCAGCACCCAAACCCGGCAGATGGGCGAGGTCGGCCAGGTGGCCTGGCAGTTGAACGACTTCCTCGATCTGGTGGAAACCTACTTCAAGGAAATCAACACCTGCTTCCAGGAAATCAGCCAGGGCAACTTCAGCCGCCGGCCGCTGAGCCAGGGCCTGCCCGGCATCCTGGCCAGCTCGCTGGAAAGCGTCAACGCCGCCATCCAGTCGATGGCCGACAACGACGGCTTCGTGCGCCGCAACCGGCTGTCTTCCCAACTGGCCGCGTTGAACAATCCCCATCTGCGTCAGGATCTGGCCGGCAGCCAGCGCGATCTCGCCGCCATCAGCCAGGCGATGGACCAGGTCGCCGGCATCACCCGCGACAACGCCGCCGGCGCCCGCGTCAGCCTGGACAGCGCCAACGAGCTGTCCGGCCACCTGGACACCATCGCCGGCAGCGTCAGCAGCATGGACACCGCCAGCCAGATGCTGGCCCAGGAATGGCAGGGCATCGAGACCTCGCTGGCCGACATCTCCGCCATCGCCGACCAGACCAACCTGCTGGCGCTGAACGCGGCGATCGAGGCCGCCCGCGCCGGCGAAACCGGCCGCGGCTTCGCCGTGGTGGCCGACGAAGTGCGCAAGCTGGCCGAACGCAGCAAGAGCACCGCCAACCAGGTGCAGGGCGTGCTGGAGTCGCTGTCCAGCCGCATCGGCGACATGCAGGCCCAGGCCAGCGCCGCCGGCGGCGTGGCCGGCGAGGTGCAGTCCTCGGTGGACTCGTTCCGCCAGCGTTTCTCCAGCCTGGCCGAGCAATCCGACCTGGTGCTGCAGCAGGTCAGCGCGGTGCAGCAGAAATCGCAAACCTCGCTGCAGAAAGTGGGCCATGTGATCTACAAGCAGAGCGCCTATCACGCGATCGAGGAAGCGCAGGAAGCGCCGCCTGCGCTGGAGCTGGAAACCTGGCTGGAGGGCGACGGCTCGGCGCTGTTCGGCAGCACCGCCCACTCCCTGCGCCCACCGCTGCTGCAACTGCGGCAACAGGTGGACGCCGCGCTGCGCGCCGCCAGCCAGGACGGCCAGCTGGACGAGGCCGCCATCGTCGCCAGCATGCGGGCAGTGGAACAAGCCAGCCAGAAGCTGCAATCGGGCCTGGAGGAACTGGGCGGGCGATGAGCCGCCTCCATCGATAGCGACAGCCGGGCGACGCCCGGCTTTTTTCATGCCCGCGCGCCGCCAGGCCAGCGGTCAGTGCCGGCTGGGCAAGCAGTAGCACAGCAGCCAGAAATGCTCGCGCCGCAACAGCGCCATCTCGGCCGCGCCGTACGGCGCCAGCAGGATGCGGAACTCCGCCTCGGTCGGGAAATTCTTCAGCACCCGGCTCTCCCCGCCGTCGTGCCGCGGCCGGCGCTGGTAGCCGTTGCCGGCCTCGTCGTACTCCATCACCGGAAACTGCCCGCCCTGAATCTCGCTGTTGTCCAGCAGGATCACCGTCGCGCCGGGTGCCAGACAGCCGTGCAGCGCCGCCAGCGCCGCCTCGCGCCGCTGGCGCGGCAGATGGGAAAACCACAGGCCGGCGAAGGCCGCGTCGAACGGCTCCGCCGGTTTGGGCAGCGCTTCGATCTCGGCCGCCGCGAACGCCACCCCGCCCACGCCGGGCCGCTGCCCGGCCAGCGCCAGCGCGCCGGGCGACACGTCCAACGCCAGATAGGCGCGCGCCGCCGGCGCCAGATACTGCGTCCAGTAGCCGCTGCCGCAAGCCAGCTCCAGCACCCTGCGGCCGAAATACTGCTGCGGCAGCCAGCGTCGCAGCCAGGCCAGATCCAACGCCCGCTCCGGCTGCTCGTAAACCGTATCGTAGAACGCCACGCGCTCCGCGTAGCCATCGTCATCCCGATTCATTCCCGCGTCCTCGCCATCAAACACTCAATCAGCATAACACGCCAGGAAAATGCTATTTCATCAACATCATTACGTAAATAATAAATGTATTTCATTATATAAATAATATTTGAATACAGACTCTAGCCGTAATCGATAATTCATCCCGCCAAATGCCGTATCAAAATCAGGTCGTCAAACCTGTCTCTTCGATCCCCTGCCGGGCTGTTCCCAAAAAAACGCCCCGCCGGCAAAAACCGGCGGGGCGTAAAAACCAATTTTCAATCTCGCGGCGGACGCCTCGCTCAGAAGAAGCCCAGCTTGTCCTCGCCATAGCTGACCAGCAGGTTCTTGGTCTGCTGGTAATGCTCCAGCATCATCTTGTGCGTCTCGCGGCCGATGCCCGACTGTTTGTAGCCGCCGAATGCGGCATGCGCCGGGTAGGCGTGATAACAGTTGGTCCACACCCGGCCGGCCTCGATGTGGCGGCCCATGAAGAAGGCGGTGTTCATGTCGCGCGTCCACACGCCGGCGCCAAGGCCGTACAGCGTGTCATTGGCGATCGCCAGCGCCTCGTCGCGATCCTTGAAAGTGGTGACCGACACCACCGGGCCGAAGATCTCCTCCTGGAAGATGCGCATCTTGTTGTGGCCGTGGAACACGGTGGGCTGGATATAGAAGCCGCCAGCCAGGTCGCCGTCCAGTTGAGCGCGTCCTCCGCCGGCCAGCAGCTTGGCGCCCTCGTCGCGGCCGATGGCCAGATAGCTCTGGATTTTGTCCATCTGCTCCTGCGACGCCTGCGCGCCTATCATCGTCGCCGGATCCAGCGGATTGCCCTGCTTGATCGCGGCGACGCGGGCCAGCGCCTTCTCCATGAAGCGGTCGTAAATGGATTCGTGGATCAGCGCGCGGCTGGGGCAGGTGCACACCTCGCCCTGGTTCAGCGCGAACATCACGAAGCCCTCGATCGCCTTGTCGAGGAAGGCGTCGTCTTTCGCCGCGACGTCGCCGAAGAAGATGTTCGGCGATTTGCCGCCCAGCTCCAGCGTCACCGGGATCAGGTTCTGGCTGGCGTACTGCATGATCAGCCGGCCGGTGCCGGTTTCGCCGGTGAAGGCGATCTTGGCGATGCGCTTGGAGCTGGCCAGCGGCTTGCCGGCCTCGACGCCGAAGCCGTTGACCACATTGAGCACCCCTGGCGGCAGCAAATCGCCGATCAGCTCCATCAGCACCAGGATGGACAGCGGCGTCTGCTCGGCCGGCTTCAGCACCACGCAGTTGCCCGCGGCCAGCGCCGGCGCCAGCTTCCACGCCGCCATCAGGATGGGGAAGTTCCACGGGATGATCTGGCCGACCACGCCCAGCGGCTCGTGGAAATGGTAGGACACGGTGTTGGCGTCGATCTCGCCCAGGCTGCCTTCCTGCGCGCGCACGCAGGAGGCGAAATAGCGGAAGTGGTCGATCGCCAGCGGAATGTCGGCGGCGCGGGTCTCGCGGATGGGCTTGCCGTTGTCCCAGGTTTCCACCTCGGCCAGCAGGGCCAGATTGGCCTCCATCCGGTCGGCGATCCTGTTCAGCACGATGGCGCGCTCGGTCACCGGCGTGTGGCCCCAGGCGTAGCGGGCGGCATGGGCGGCATCCAGCGCCAGCTCCACGTCCTGCTCGTCCGAACGCGGAATCTCGCACAACGGCTGGCCGGTGATCGGCGTCACGTTCTCGAAGTAGCGGCCATTGACCGGCGGCACCCAGCGCCCACCGATGTAGTTGGCGTAACGCGATTTCAGTTCGAATCCTGGCTTGAGTTGCATGGCGGTCTCCTCGGTGTGGTGGCTTCTGCGAACCGCTTGCTGCGCAAGTCCCATGCCAGCCATTATCCGCATTGCATGGCAGCATCGCGCCAAGCCAGACCAGTCCGAGTGTTCGGCCTCCGCATGCCGCGCCGCAACAAACAACTGGAAAATCAGCCGCTTGCCTGCTTGGCCAAAACGGCCATAATCGGCTGCATTCCCCACCGAAACTGTCGCGCATCGGCACAACTGTCCCGCCGCCGCGCGACACCCTGCCGGAGCCGCGCATGAAACCCACCGCCCGCTTGCCGCTGGACGAGATCCGCCGCCGCTTTTTCGCCGGCCAGCCGCTGCCCGGCCAGGCGTTGCCGCTGTCCATCCTGCACTCCTGGCAACGCTGCCAGGGCCTGGGCCTGTCCGCCGGCGGCCGCGGCGGCGACCGCTTGACCGACGGCGAGCTGCGCGACCGGCGCGACGCCAGCGCAGACTGGCTGGAGCCGGCGCGGCCGGCGCTGGCCGGCCTGTACGAACAGGCGGCGGCCGGCGGCCTGGCGCTGGTGGTGGCCGACCGGCGGGGACTAGTGCTGGACCAGGCCGGGGACATCGGTTTTCTCGACAAGGCCGAGCGGCTGGCGCTGACGCCGGGCATGGACTGGAGCGAGGCCGCGCGCGGCACCAACGCCATCGGCACCGCGCTGGCCGCGGCCGATAGCGTGCTGGTGCGCGGGGCCGAGCACTATCTGGAGCGCAACCGGACGCTCAGTTGCGCCGCCAGCCCGCTGTTCGGCCCCCAGGGCCAATTGCTGGGCGTGCTCGACATCAGCGGCCCCGGCCGCAAGCTGGGCGACGCGCAGCGGCTGGCGCTGCAAGCCGCGCGCGCGCAAATCGAAGCGCGCCAATTGGAAGAGGCCGCGCGCCACGGCTGGCGGCTCACGCTGCACGCCGATCCGCGCTGGCTGGACAGCCTAGCGGCCAGCCAGCTGGTATTCGACGGCGACGGCCGCCTGCTGGCGGCCAACCGCGCCGGCCTCGCGCTGTGCGGGCTGGAGCCGGACGCCTGGCAGCCGCGCCATTTCGCCGCGCTGTTCGGCCAGAGCCTGGAACACTGGCTGGACCGCCATGGCCCGGCCGCCGGCCTGCTGGCCTTAGGCCACCACCGGCTGTCGGCCCGGCTGCGCCCGCCGCCGCTCCCGCTCCCCAAGCCAAGCGCGCCTGCCACCGGCACGCCGCGCGCGCCCGCCCCGCTGGCGCTGGATGGTTTGCCGGACGGTTTGTTCTCCACCGCGCTGAAATTGCTGGAAGCGGACATTCCGGTGCTGATTCTGGGCGAAACCGGCACCGGCAAGGACAGGCTGGCGCGCGCGCTGCACGCCGCCGGCAGCCGGCGCGGCGCGCCCTTCGCCGCGATCAATTGCGCGGCGATACCGGAAGGGCTGATCGAAGCCGAGCTGTTCGGCTACCAGCCCGGCGCCTACACCGGCGCCAGCCGTCAGGGCAGCAAGGGCCGGCTGCGCGAGGCCGATGGCGGCGTGCTGTTCCTGGACGAGATCGGCGACATGCCGCTCAGCCTGCAGGCGCGGCTGCTCAGGGTGTTGCAGGAGCGGGAAGTGACGCCGCTGGGCGGCGGGCCGGCGCGGCGGCTGGACATCCGGCTGATCTGCGCCACCCACCGCGATCTGCGCGCGCGGGTGGACGACGGCGGCTTCCGCGCCGACCTCTACTACCGGCTGTGCCATTACCCGCTCAGCCTGCCGCCGCTGCGCGAACGCGGCGACATCGCCGCCATCGCCCAAACGATGCTGGACGGCATGGGCGCCGCCCGGCGCGGCGTCTCGCTGGCGCCGGAGCTGGCGCGGGCCATCCGCGGCTACCGCTGGCCGGGCAATCTGCGCGAGCTGTCCAATCTGCTGGCCACGCTGCTGGCGCTGGCCGACGACGGCGCCGCGCTGGGCGTCGAGCATCTGCCGGCCGCGCTGCGCGAAGACATGGCGGCGCAGGGCCATGCGGTGGAGGACAGCGCCATCGCCGACCTGCTGCGCCGTTGCGGCGGCAACGCCAGCGCGGCGGCGCGGGCGCTGGGCATCAGCCGCTCCACCTTGTACCGGCGGCTGGGCAAGACGCCGCGGTAAGGCATCGCCGCCCGCCCCTGCGGTTTGACAGAAAGCAGCGGGAGCGCGCGGAATCGCCAACCGCTCAGCCGGTTTCCGCCATCAGCGCGGCGAACACTTCGCGTATCCAGCGCTGGCCGGGATGGCCATGATTGCGCGGATGCCACGCCATCGCCACATCGAAGCCGCGCACCGGAAACGGGCAGGGATGCACGTCCAGCGGCACGCGCGCCGCGGACACCAGCCGCTCCGGCATCAACGCGATGAAATCGGTCTGGGATACGATTTCCGGCACCAGCAGGAAAGACGCCACCGACAGCGCCACCCGGCGCGCCAGTCCCCGCTCGGCCAGGGCCACGTCCACCGCCGTGCCGAAATCGCCGCTGCCCAGCGACACCACCACATGCTCCTGCTCCAGATAGCGCTCCTGCGTGACGCCTTGCCGCCAGGCAGGATGATCCGGACGGCTGATCAACGCATAGCGGTCCTCGAACATCGCCTGGGTAAGCAGGCCTGGCGGCGCGTTCTCCTGGCTGATCAAGGCCAGGTCGACCTCGCCGCTCTCCATCTGCCGCTGCAGACGCGCCGTCTCCAGATTGCGCACCGCTACCCGAATGCCCGGCGCCGTCTCGCGCAGCCGCTTGACCAGCGGGATCGCCGCCACCGCCTGGGCATAATCGGTGCACGCCAGTTGCAAGGTCATGCCGGCCGCCGCCGGATCGAAGTCCTGGTGCGTCATCATGGTTTCGCGCACCTGCCGCAGCGAGGCCTGCAATGGCGCCAGCAACTGCTCCGCCTTGGCGGTCGGCCGCATGCCGCGCTGCGCCGGCAGCAACAGCGGATCGCCGAACAGATCGCGCAGCCGCGCCAACTGGGCGCTAACCGCGGGCTGGCTCAGATGCAGCCGTTCCGCGGCGCGGGTGACATTGCGTTCCTCCAACAGCGCTTCCAGCGTTTGCAACAGGTTCAAATCCAGGCGTCTGGTATCCATATTTTCAATGGCTAGCGAGAAATCTATCGATTTCACTTATTTATCATACCCGGACAGACTGTGGCCATCTCAAACCGATGACACCGGAGCCATCCATGAGCCGCACCGTCCTGCTGGTCTACGCCCAGCCCGAACCCACCTCGCTGACCCGCAGCTTCGTCGACGCCGCCGTCGACGCCCTATCTCGCCAAGGCCATCAGGTGCTGCAATCCGACCTCTACGGCATGCGCTGGAAAGCAGTGCTGGACGCCGACGACTTCCCGGACCGCGCCAACCCGGAACGGCTGTCCTTCATCGCCGAATCCGGCCACGCCTACGCCAACGGCGCGCAGCCGCCGGACATAGCCGAGGAGCAGCGCAAGCTGCTGGCCGCCGACGCGGTGATCTTTGTGTTCCCGCTGTGGTGGTACGGCGTGCCGGCCATTCTGAAAGGCTGGTTCGAACGGGTGTACGCCTATGGCTTCGGCTATGGCCATCAGGGCCAGGGCAACCGGCTGCGCTACGGAGACGGCGCGCTGAAGGGCAAGCGGGCGCTGCTGGCCGCGATGGTCGGCGGCGGCGAAGAGGATTACGGCCCGCGCGGCATCAACGGGCCGTTGAAGGAGCTGCTGTTCCCGGTCACCCACGGCTGCCTGTTCTACCCCGGCATGGACGTGCTGCCCCCCCACGCGGTCTATGGTGTCAACCGCCTCAGCCGCGAAGAGATCGCGTGGCAGCTGGATGGCTGGCGGCAGCGCTTGGCCGGCCTGTTCGACGAAGCGCCGATTCCGTTCCGCAGCCAGAACGGCGGCGATTATCCGAATGGCCATCAGTTGGCGGCAAACGTCGCGCCGGACGTCGAGGGCATCTGGGCGCATGTGGCCGCGCCGGGCTGCCATGCGCCGCAACCGCCAGTCGCGGAGCGCGTCGGACAATAAAAAATGGCGGGGAGACATGCTCCCCGCCGTTTTTGGCTTGCCGATTCAATCAGAAGCCGAAGGCCGCCAATTCCTCTGCGGTCAGGTGCCGCCACTCGCCCGCCGGCAGCTCGCCCAAGACAATAGCCCCCAGGCTTTCGCGGTGCAGCGCCTCGACGCGGTTGCTGGCCGCCGCCACCATGCGCTTCACCTGGTGGTACTTGCCTTCGGTGATGGTCAGCACAATGGTGTGGGCGTCGATCTGGGCTACGCTGTCGGCGGCGAACTCGCGCGCCTCGTCGTTCAGATACACGCCGCTCTGCAGCTTGGCGATCAGCTCCGGCGTCGCCTCGTGCTTCAGCGTGGCGCGGTAGACCTTGGGCACCAGCTTCTTCGGCGAGGAGAGCGCATGGATGAACTGGCCATCGTTGGACAGCAGGATCAGGCCGGTGGTGTCAACGTCCAGGCGTCCCACCGCGCTGATGTCCAGATTGGAAAACTGGTCCGGCAGCAGCCGGTAGATGCTGGGGTGGCAGTTCGGCTTGTGCGAGGTTTCGTAATTGGCCGGCTTGTGCAGCAAGAGATACAGCGGTCCGCGCACCACCGGCCACGGCTCGTCGTCCACCGTCAGGCTGGCGATGTCGGCCAATTCGAACTGGGCCCGGTAGTTGTCCACCACCTCGCCGTTCACTTCCACCAGCCCGTATTCGATCAGCTGGCGGCATTCCTTGCGGCCGCCGAAGCCTTGTTGTTGCAACAGTCGATAGAGTTCCATGGCCGGATGGTAGCACGCGCGCCGCGCGCCTGCCCGGCTTGCCTGCGGCGGCGCATGACGCCATAGTCATCGGGAGCGGACAGAACGAAAGACCCCGGCATGCCCTACCCGAAATACGCGCTGCACAGCCTGGGCTGGATGCGCTACCAGCGGCGGCGCATCCTGCGCGCGGCGCTGTTCAGCGCATTGCTGTTCGCGCCGGCCGCGGCGCTAACCCTGTCCGGACACGGCGCCGGCGTGTTCCTGTTCGCGCTGGCCGCCAACTACAGCGCGCTGTGCATGATGCTGGCGCGCCGGCTGCAGCCGCTGTCGCTGCTGGCGATTCCCGGGCTTTACCTGGCCGGCCGGCTGTGCGCCGGCCAGCCGGCGATCATGCTGGCCCTGCTGGCGGCGGGGCTGGCGCTGCAGGCGCTGAGCGCGCGCCGCGGCCTGCATAAGGGCGTGCAATTCTGGCTGTTCGCGCTGCTGTTGGGAAACATGACGCCGGCGGCAACGATTCCCCCCTGGCAGGAGGCCGCCTGGATGCTGGCCGGCGCCGGCTACGGCGGCGCGTTGGCCCGGCTGGGGCTGCGGGACTGGTTCCGCGTGCTGCCGGCGGCCTGTGCCGCCGACTGCCGCCGCTACGCCTGGCATCTGCTGCCCTGGGGCATCCTCGCCTGGCTGGCCGGCGGCTGGATGCGGGGCGCGCACGCGTGGTGGCTGCCGATCGCCGCCGTCGCCATCCCCGACCCGTCCCCGGACCAGATGCTGTGGCTGGCGCGCGAGCGCACGATAGGCACGCTGGCCGGCGCGCTGCTCAGCGGCCTCATGTACTGGTCGCTGCGGGCGCTGGACGCGCCGCCCTTGTGGCATGTGCTGACGCTGGCGCTGCTGCAGATGGCGATGCTGATCGCGATGCGGCACAGCTTCCGCGTCTTCGTCGCGTTGCTGACCGCGCTGGTGCTGTCGCTGCTGCCGCCCGGCCAGCTGGCCAGCGGCGCGCTGGAACGGGTGGAGGACACCCTGGTCGCCGCGCTGCTGTTCGCCGCGCTGGCGTGGTTCCTGCGGCAGCGCGCCCCGGCCGTCCCGGACGGCAAGAGTTGAAGCCGGCTTCCGCCGCCGCGCTCGGCTAGCCCCCCGCGTCCGAGCGCTGATCCTCGCCCCGCAAATTCCCGCGCGCGCGCTCCAGCGCCTGCTCCGGCGTCCGGTCGCCCGCCCCGGCCAGGCACAGGCCGGCCCGCAACTCGACATAGGCGCCGCCGGGCAAACCGGCCTCGACCAGCCCGGCGCTCAGCATCTCGCGGATCCGCGCCAGCACCACCTGCGCCTCGGCCTCGCCGGTTTCGGGCAGCAACAGGCCGAACTCCTGCGGCGACAATCGGCCGGCGACGTCGCTTTCCCGGATCGCGGCGGCGATGGACTGGGCGACGATGCGCATCAGCATCTGGCCCACCAGCTGGCCGTAGGATTTGTTCAGCCGGCACAGATCGTCCGCCTCCAGCAGCACCGCTGCCAGCGGCTTGCCCTGGCGCAAAGCCAGCCGCATGCACTTGGCGCCGACATCGAAGAACATCTGGCGGTTGAACAGGCTGGAGGCCTCGTCCGACACCACGATGCGGTACAGGGCCTCGCTGCGGATATGGCGCGCGGTGGTGTCCTGCTGCAGCGCGGCGAAATGGCTGAGCTCGCCGTTTTCGTCGAATAGCGGCAGCAGATGCAGCCGAGCCCAGTACGGCGTGCCTGAGCGGTGGTAGTTGAGCAGCTCCACCGTGGTCTGCCTGCCGTCGCGCAGCGCGGCGCTTAGCTGCAGCAGCGCGGCGGGATCGGTCAGCGGCCCCTGCAGCACGCGCGGCGAGCGGCCCAGCAGCTCGCTGGCGTCGTAACCGCTCATCCGGCACATCGCCGGATTGACGTAGACGATGATGGGCCCCGGCGGCTGCAACGGCGCCACCTCGGTCACCATCACCGCGTCATGGGCGTGGTCGACTATCTGGCGGAACAGATTGAGTTGGAATGGCATGGCGGCGGCCCGCGTCGATTGGCGTCATGCTTTATTGATAGCAGCGCCGGCCGGCTCCGGCATCGCGCCGGCTTGTTTATATTATGAGAATCATCTGAACTGCCGGGAGACGGCATGCGCTATCCGGATTCGCACAAGGCCCAGACCCGCCGGCGCATCGTGGCGATGGCCGCGCTGCGCTTTCGCGCCGAAGGACTGGCCGGCGTCGGCATCGCCAACCTGATGGCCGACCTGGGCCTGACCCACGGCGGCTTCTACGCCCACTTTTCCGGCAAGGACGAACTGGTGGCCGCCGCCTGCAGAGAAGCGCAGAGGCAGATGGCGGAACAATGGCGGCCGCTGCTGGAAAACAGCGCGGACGGCGGATGCCTGGCCGCGCTGGCCGACCACTACCTGAGCCCCGCCCACCGCGACTTTCCCGACTCGGGCTGCGCGGCGGCGGCGCTGGCGGGCGAGATAGCGCGCCAGGACGCCGGCGTGCGCCGGGCGTTCGCCGCCGGCCTCGGCCCGCTGCTGGCGCAACTGGAAGACGCCAAGCGCCGGGACGGCGCGGGGCCTGCGCCCGAAGCCAGCCTGGCGATGATGGTGGGGGCGCTGCTGCTGGCCAGGGCGGTGCCCGACGCCGAACTGTCGCAGCGGTTTCTGGACGAGGCGCGCGCCGCGCTGCGCGCTCAGGGCGAGTAGGCGCGCGGCTGCAAACAGGCTTCGCGGGTTTCCTGCAGCAAGCGGTCGAAGTCGCCGCTGTCCTGCAAGACCTTCAGGCCGCGGTTGAAGCGCTCCACCAGCTCCTTGCCCTGCGCGTGCTTGCGCCAGATCACCACATGCAGCGGCGCCGACCAGAACGAGCGGCTCTGCGCCTCCAGCTGCGCGCCCTGGGCCGGCGGGAAATGATGGGCGATCAGGTAACGGCCCACTTCCAGATCGATGGGAAACAGATCGATGCGGCCGGCCAACAGCTTGCGCAGGTTGACCAGGTCATCCGGCGCGCTGTCCACCGCCAAGATCCCGTTCTTGGCCTGGGCGTCGAAATCGTCGGAATAGTAGTTGCCGACGGTGACGCCGACGCGGGCGCCCTTGAGCTCGGCCCAGCGGCTCCAGTCCAGCTTGTGGCTCTTGCGTTGGTAAAACACCATGCGCGCCGACAACACCGGCGAGGTGTACAGCAAGTCGCGCTTGCGCTCCGCGGTCGGCGCCCAGCCGAAGCTGCCGTCCACCTGGCCGTTGCGGGCCGACTGCAGCGTGCGGTTGTTGGGGTAATAGCGGAAGGCGACATCGACGCCGCCGCGGGCGAAGGCTTCCTTCACCAGCCGCGACAGAATGCCGTCGTAAGGCAGCTCCTGGCCCATGTACGGCGGCCATTCCTGATTGGAGAGAGTGATTTTGAGGCGTTGGGCAGCCTCAACCGGAGCCGCCAGCAGCGCGGCCCAGCTCAGGATACCCAGCGCCAAGCCGTGGTATCGCATCGTATTCCCGATCTTGCAAAATGCCCGGAGCCGTCCTTGTTTTATATGCTGCGGACAGTCTCCAGGCGAGCATAACCGTCAATGCGATATGCATCAATGCGAACCTTTTCGGTGCAATTCACACCGAGGCCGGTTTAACGGCCTTTCGGCGGGCTGAACAGCGCGGACTTCGGCGCGGACGGCTTGGCGGCGCGACCGCCCTGGCCGGCGCCCTGGCCGGCGCCCTGCCCCTGGCGCGGGCCGCCGTTGCGGCCATGGCCCGCCGGCTTGCTTTCGGTCTGGTGGCGCGGTTTGGCCGGCGCGTTGCGCGACTGGCCCTGCCCCTGGCCGCGGTGTTGGCCTTGCCCCTGGCCGCCCCGTCCACCCTGGCCTTGTCCGCGGCCGCGCGCGCCGCCGCCCATCGGAATCGGCTCCGGCTTGACGTTGAGATCGGCCTCGAAGCCCGGCACGGTGAAGCGCTCGATCGACATCTTGATCAGCTTTTCGATGTCGCGCAGGAAGCTGAACTCGTCGACGCAAACCAGCGACAGCGCTTCGCCCGGCGTGCCGGCGCGGCCGGTGCGGCCGATGCGGTGCACGTAGTCTTCCGACACGTTGGGCAGCTCGAAGTTGACCACGTGCGGCAGCTGATCGATGTCCAGACCGCGCGCGGCGATGTCGGTGGCGACCAGCACTTGCAGCTCGCCGCTCTTGAAGTCGGCCAGCGCGCGGGTGCGCGCGTTCTGGCTCTTGTTGCCGTGGATGGCGGCGGCCGGGATGCCGATCTTGTCCAGCTTCTCAGCCAGGCGGTTGGCGCCGTGCTTGGTGCGGGTGAACACCAGCACCTGGAACCAATTCTGCTCGCGGATGAGGTGGATCAACAGATCGGTCTTCTTATCCCGGTCAACCAGGTGTACCTTCTGGGTCACCAGTTCGTTGGTGGTGTTGCGGCGCGCCACTTCCACCAGCTTGGGGTTGTCCAGCAGCTTGTCGGCCAGCGTCTTGATCTCGTCGGAGAAGGTGGCCGAGAACAGCAGGTTCTGACGCTTGGCCGGCAGCTTGGCCAGCACCTTCTTGATGTCGTGGATGAAGCCCATGTCCAGCATGCGGTCGGCTTCGTCCAGCACCAGGATCTCGACGCCGGACAAGTCGACGGTCTTCTGGCCGACGTGGTCCAGCAGGCGGCCCGGCGTCGCCACCAGAATGTCTACCGGCGAGCGCAGCGCCTTGATCTGCGGATTGATGTTGACGCCGCCGAACATCACCAGCGACTTCAACGGCAGGTATTTGCTGTAAGTGCGCACCGACTCTTCCACCTGGGCGGCCAGCTCGCGGGTGGGGGTCAGCACCAGCGCGCGCGGACGGCCGGCATGGTGGCTGGGCGAACGCATCAGCAACTGCAGCAACGGCAGCGTGAAGCCCGCGGTCTTGCCGGTGCCGGTCTGGGCCGCGGCCAGCAGGTCGCCGCCTTGCAGCACCTGCGGGATGGCCTGGGCCTGAATCGGAGTGGGCGTGGTATAACCGGTATCGGCGACAGCGCGCAGCAAAGGGTCGGCCAGGCCTAGGTCGGCGAAGGTAAGATCGGACATAATATGCTCCTGCGACGGCCCATCGCAGGAACTGCGACCAATCCAGGCTGACGGGAAAAAGAAGGTTAACTCGATGATGAGAAAGGCGCGCGGGACTGGTACTCGCGCGAAGCGTCGCAGTTTACAGCCAATCGCCGGCATTGGGAACTCGCCGCAGCGAATGGCCGCAGGAAGCCGATGACGCCGCGCGGACGGCAAACCGGCTCGCTATAATACGCCGTACTCAAGGATAGATTATGCCCGTAGCCCCATCTCGGCTGATAGGCTTGTTTTTGCTGCTGCCCACGCTGGCCCTGGCCGCCAAGAGCGGCCAAGCGCGAGCGGGCGGCGAAGGCGTCCCGCCGGCGCCGCCCGCCGCCGTGCTGCCGCCGGTGGCCACCGACTTCCACTGCGACCAACCCGCCAATATGGTGGAAAGCATGGTGTGCCAGGACGATGGCCTGACCCGGCTGGACAACCGGCTGGAGAAAGTTTACGCCCAAGCCCTGAGCCAGGCCGAGCAAAGCCGCAGCGGCGCGCAGGCCAAGCTGATCGCCGAACAGAAGCGCTGGGTGAAAAGCCTGAAGGACTGCATGAAGGATGAAGATCCCCACATGTGCCTGGGCGACACCTACATCCTGCGCATCACCCAGCTGCAAGCCACCTGGAACCTGGCCCAATCGCTGACGCCGCTGCGCTACCTGTGCCGAGGCCAGCCCGGCGCCACCATCCTCGCCACCTTCTACCGCACCCACCCCGCCACCGCCAAGCTGGAGCGCGGCAACGCGCTGGTGATCGTCCACCAGGGACTGAGCGGCAGCGGCTCGCGCTATCAGGGCCAGGGCGTAGAGTTCTGGATCAAGGGCCGCGACGCCAGCGTAAACTGGCGCGGCGAGTCGCTGGAATGCACCAGCCAGCCCTCGCCTTGACGCCGGCCGGCGGTTAGAATCGGACGCCCTGCCGCAATGTCGCGCCGGGCGAACCCGATTCAGCGAAGATTCCCATGGCCCTGACCGCCACCATATACAAAGCCACCCTGACGCTGTCCGACATGGACCGCGGCTATTACGCCACCCATCCGCTGACGCTGGCCCAGCATCCGTCGGAAACGCTGGAACGGATGATGCTGCGCATCGCCGCCTTCGCGCTCAACGCCAGCGAAACGCTGGCCTTCACCCGCGGCTTGTGCGCAGACGACGAGCCGGAGCTGTGGCAGAAGAATTACGCCGACGAGATCGAGCTGTGGGTGGACCTGGGCGAACCGGACGAGAAGCGGCTGAAGAAAGCCTGCTCCCGCTCCGAGCGCGTGGTGCTGTACAGCTACGGCGGCCGCGCCAGCGAAGTGTGGTGGGGACAGAACGAGGGCAAGCTCGCCCGCCTGGACAAGCTGGAAGTGTTCCGTATCGACTTCGACGCGCTGCAGTCGCTGGCCGCGCTCGCCACGCGCAGCATGCAGCTGACCGCCACCATCCAGGACGGCCAGCTGTGGCTGAGCTGCGGCGATCAGACCATCCTGCTGGAGCCGATGCGGCTGAAGTGACGCGCCAGCCAAACGCCCAGCCGTCGCAGCAAACTGGGGCGGGCAGGCTGGCAATGGCGGACGGCTCTCATGCCCGCCAGCAGCCGGCGCTGGCGCAGCGTCTGTCCGCTGTCTTTTCTCGCGGGCAGGCGGCTGAGGATCGCCACGCCGGATGCCTCGCGGCAGCTGCGGCGCAATGCGGTTCTGACGGGTATGGCCATCCAATGTTTCTCCATGCGACGGAATCACCCGTCCATGCTAGGCGGCCGCGGCTCAATTTCCGGCAAAAATCGCCCGCCTCCGCATAAACAAGACCTAAATTTCCATCCTGCGATATGCTGTTCCACGTGAAACCCGCCAAGGAACAGACGATGCTCGCCCTCCGCCCGGCCGATGCCGAAGACGCCCCCGCCATCGCCGCCCTGCACGCCGCCAGCTGGCGCGCGAGCTACCGCGGCATCCTGCCGGACGACTATCTGGACCAGCGCGCCGCTGACGAAAGGCTGGCCTTGTGGCGCGGCCGCTTCGAAGCCGCCTCTCCGCCCTGGGCGCAGCTGGCCTGCTGGGATGGCGAGCCGGTCGGCTTCGTCTGCCTGCTGCCGGAGGAGGCCCCCGAGCTGGGCGTCTACCTGGACAATCTGCACGTGCTGCCCGGCCAGCAAGGGCGCGGCATCGGCCGCGCGCTGATGGCCGCCGCCGCGGCCGAGGCTTCGCGGATCGCGCCCGGCCGGCCGCTCTATCTATGGGTGTACGAGCGCAATGCCGACGCCTGCGCCGTCTACGGCAAGCTGGGCGGTGAAGTGATGGAGCGCCGCGAGGTGGACACCCCGGCCGGCACCCGCGCCGCCGCGCTGCGCTACAGCTGGGCCGATCCCGCGCGCCTGATCGCCGGCAAGGCTTGAGCGGCGGCAACACCCATCGCCGCCGCGGCCTTACAATATCCCCATGCCCACTCTCAAATACCTGCCGCATTACCCGCCCGCCCTGGTGCAACAGGCGCAGGCGCTGTTCGATTCCGGCGAGCTCGGCGCCCTGCTGCGCAGCAAGTACCCGGACGACCACGGCGTGCAGACCGACAAGGCGCTGTATCAGTTCGTCTCCGCGCTGAAGCAGCGCCACCTGAAAAACGCGCCGCTGCCGGCCAAGGTGCTGTACGACAACCAGCAGCATCCGCTGAAGGGCACGCTGGGCACCAATACCACCATCTCCCGGGTGCAGGGAGGCCGGCTGAAGAGCAAGAGCGAGATCCGCATCGCGTCGCTGTTCCGCGAGCTGCCGCTGCCCTTCCTGCAGATGATCGTCGTGCACGAGCTCGCCCACCTGAAAGTGCGCGATCACGACAAGGCCTTCTACCAACTGTGCTGCCACATGCAGCCCGACTACCACCAGCTGGAGTTCGATCTGCGGCTGTGGCTGAACTGGCGCGAGCAGCGGCGGGATTGAGCGGCCGTGCCATTTATGGCGCAAGAGAATAACAAAACAATTCCTTATTATTTTTCAAGCTATTCCGGCCGCGCTACAGTCAGACCATCGTCTCCCGCGAGTCCGCCATGTTCGCCACCCTGCAACCGTTCGACCTGATCATCCAGCCCGGCTGGAACAATTCCGGGCCGCGCCACTGGCAAAGCCACTGGCAGCGCCGGCTGGGCGCCCGGCGCGTCGACAACGCCGACTGGACCCATCCCCTGCTGGACGACTGGCTTGACGGCCTGGACGCGGCGCTGGACCGCTGCGTCAAGCCAGCGCTGGTGATCGCCCACAGCCTGGGCTGCATCGCGGTCGCCCACTACGCGCGCCAGCGCCCGGAGCGCATCGCTGGCGCGCTGCTGGTGGCGCCGGCCGACGTCGAGCGCGCCTTCGTGCCCGCCGAGCTGATGAATTTCGCCCCGGTGCCGCGCCAAGCGCTGCCATTCCCGGCCAAGATCGTCGCCAGCAGCAACGACCCCTTCTGCAAGACCGCCCGCGCCGCGCGGCTGGCCGGCTACTGGCAGGCGCCGATCACCTGGCTGCAGCATGCCGGCCACATCAATGTCGACTCCGGGCACCAGCAGTGGGAAGAAGGCTGGCCGCTGCTGCGCCAGCTGGCCTGGCGCGCGCAGCGCCATCTCGAGTCCAGGACAGTCGCAACCGCGACCGGATGAGCTAGACTGATACCAGTCCGACTCCCATGCCCAACCCGCCATGCCCCGCATTCCGCTTTTCAGCCTCGCCCTGCTCGCCAGCTCCGTTCCCGCCGCCGCCGCGAATCTGTCCAGGATCGGCATTTCGGTCGGCGCGCTGGACAACCCCTTCTACCAGGCGCTGGCGCGCGGCGCGGTGCAGGCCGCCCACCGGCTCAATCCAGAGGTGCGCGTCACCTCGCAGTCGGCCAATTTCACGCTGGAACAGCAGCAGGAACAGCTGCGCCGGCTGATCGCGCAGAAAGTGGACCTGATCCTGCTGGGCGCGGTGGACAGCCGCGCGGTGGCGCCGCTGGTGAGCCAGGCGCGCGCCGCCGGCATCACCGTGGTGGCGGTGGATGTCGACGCCGCCGACGTCGACGGCACCGTGAAGTCGGACAACCGCCAAGCCGGCGAGATCGTCTGCCGCTATCTGGCCCAACGCCTGAACGGCCGCGGCACGCTGGTGGTCCAGGGCGGACCGCCCATCACCTCGGTCAGCGACCGCGCCGCCGGCTGCCACGCCGCGCTGGCCGCCTTCCCCCGCATCCACGCGGTCGACGACGGCATCAACGCCCAGGGCTCCAGCCTGGGCGGCCAGCGCGCGATGCAACAGGCGCTGCTGCGCTGGCCCGATCTGGCCGCAGTGTTCGCCATCAACGACCGCCAGGCTCTGGGCGCCGAGAAAGCCTTGCGCGCGGCCGGCCGCAAGCAGGCGCTGATCGGCTCGGTGGACGGCTCGCCCGACATCGAACGCGCGCTGAAGCTGTCCGGCCAGATCGTCGCCTCCGCCAGCCAGTCGCCGTACTTGATAGGCCGCGAAGCGGTGAAGCTGGGCGCCAGGCTGCGCAGCGGAGATGCCACCACCCGCCAGGTGACCGTGCCGGTGGGGCTGGTCACCCGCGACAACCTCTCCCGCTACCAGGGCTGGCAGGCGGCGATGCCGTCCGCCGCCCAGCCCTGACCGCATGGGCTTTGACCTGGGCACCGGCCGGTGTCACACTGCCGGCTCGACATCCATTACCAGATCAAAGGATTTGCCATGTTTGCTTCCCGCTCGATCAAGGCCGGCATCGCCGCCCTGTTGCTGACCATGCCGCTGCTGGCTCACGCCGACGCCGCCCAGGAAGCCGGAGCCAAGGAACTGGCCGCCACCCTGAATCTAGACAATATGCTGCCGGAACTGGCGCAGCGCACCTCCGCCAGCGCGCTGCCGCTGCTGCAGGAATACTTCGTCAAGAACAAGATCAAGCTGACCGAAGCCCAGCAGAAGAAAGCGCAAGCCGGCCTGAAGGGCTACGGCGACGGCATCCAGAAACTGGCCGCCGACTACTTCGGCTCCGCCGCGGTCAAGACCCAGTTCGAACAGACCGTGGTGAAGAACTTCAGCGCCCAGTTCACCGCCGACGATCTGAAACAGATCAACGCCTTCTACAAGACGCCGGCCGGCCAGAAGATGCTGAAGCAGCAGCCGCAAATCATCAACGGCATCGCCGGCGAAACGCTGAAGTCGGCCGAAAAGGCGTTGCTGCCCAAGATGCAGGCCTCCGCCGAAGCCTACGGCAAAACCATCGCCAAAAAGTAATCCGTCCGCCTCAGGCCAAGCCGGCGCGCGCGCTCCCGCGCAGCGCCGGCTTGGTTTTGCTCATCCCGCCAGACTCATCGCGCGTTCCACCTTCCAGAATCGCCCGACCGCTTCGCGCCCGCGCCGCCTCCGCCGTCTCCTTCGCCAACGCAAAAGCCACGCCACCGGCCACGCGCTATAACAATGGTATTCCTCTCTCGGAGCATGACCGCGATGCGCCAGTCCATCGCCCGCCGACTGTTGCCGATGCTGTGGTCCTTCAGCTGCGCGGCGGCGCCGCAGACCGTGACCATCCTGACCGACAACGGCTATCCGCCTTACTCGTACGAAGCGGCAGGCCAGGCGAGGGGCATCTACAACGACATCCTGCGCGCCGCCTCCAGCCGCCTGCGCGGCTACCGGATAGAACTGCATCCGGTGCCATGGAAACGCGGATTGGCGGAACTGGAGGCCGGCCGCGCGCTGGCGCTGTCCCCGCCCTACTACCGGCCCGGCGAACGTCCCTTCATGCGTCCCTATTCGCTGCCCATGCTGCGCGAAAAAGTGGTGGTCTATTGCCGCGTGCCGGTGATGAAGCAACCGCGCCCGGCCTGGCCGAATGATTACCTGGGCCTCCGTTTCGGCAACAACGCCGGCTTCCGCCCCGGCGGCAACGCCTTCTGGGCGCTGGTCGACCTCGGCCGGATCGAACTGGAAGAGGCGCCGGACGTGCGCACCAACCTGCTGAAGCTGATCCGCGGCCACCTGGATTGCTACCAGAACGACAAGCTGGCGATAGACATGGAGCTGGCGAAACTGCAGCGCCAGGGCCTGTACCGCGACGGCCAGCTGGCCGAGGCGGCGACGGTATCGGAGGAGCAGGGTTATGTCGGCTTCACCGACCGCGACGACGGCCGCTTCCCGTACAAACAGGACTTCATTCGCGAATTGAACCAGGCATTGGCGGGCATGAAGCGGGACGGCACCGTCGACCGCATCGTCGGGCGCGTGCTGGACGCCGCGCGCGGCCAGTCGGCGTCGGCCAGTTTTTGACAGCCGGGAAAGCCCCGGCATAGCATGTGCTGTCGCCCTACCCGAAAGACTCAATGGAAAACCGCAAACTGGCGGTGCTGATAGACGCCGACAACGCCCAGTCCTCGTTGATCGCCGAGCTGCTGGCCGAGGTGGCCAAGTACGGAACCGCCATCGTCAAGCGCGCCTACGGCGACTGGACCACCACCCAGCTCAAGGGCTGGAAGGAAGTGCTGCACCAGTACGCGATCTCGCCGATGCAGCAGTTCGCCTACACCAAGGGCAAGAACTCCACCGACTCGGCGCTGATCATCGACGCGATGGATCTGCTCTACACCGGCAATTTCGATGGTTTCTGCCTGGTATCCTCCGACAGCGACTTCACCCGCTTGGCCACCCGGCTGCGCGAAGGCGGCCTGACCGTGATCGGCCTGGGCGAGCAATCGAAGACGCCGCGCCCCTTCATCGCCGCCTGCGACAAATTCGTGTTCACCGAAATCCTGCGCCCGGCGCCGCCGGCCAAGCCGAAACCAGAGACGGCGACGGCGGCGGACAAGCCCAAGGCCCGCAACAGCCGCTCGCGCGCCAAGGCCCCGCCGCACAGGGAAAAACACCCGCTGCAAGACATGTTCACCTCGGCGATCGAGGCGGTGGCGCGCGACAGCGGCTGGGCCGAACTGTCGGCCGTCGGCTCCTATCTCGCCAAGAACGACCCCTCGTTCGACCCGCGCAACTGGGGCCATGGCCGCCTGTCGCAGATGGTGAAGAAACTGGACTTCCTGACGGTGCAGGAGAGCCGGAACGGCTCCAAGCTGCACAGCGAGATCCGGCTGCGCCACGATGGCGAGCCCGCCGTCATCGAGCCGGCGGCGCCCGTCGAGACGCCGCCCCCTCCCGAGGAAAGCGCCGCGCCGCCGCGCAAGAAGCGCAGCCCGCGCAAGAAAATCGCTACCCCCGGTTAATACTGGAACATTAATTGCTCAGGCCTTGGCTCAAGGCCCCGAACGACCTCAAGCAAGGACAGAACATGCAGATTCGTGAAGCCACTCTTGAAGACCTGGCTGCGATACTCGACATCTACAACGAAGTGATCGCCACCACCACCGCCGTCTACAACGACGATCCGCTGACGCCGGGGGAGTTCGCCATCTGGTTCCAGGACCGCGCCGCCGCTGGCTACCCGGTGCTGCTGGCGGAGGACGAGAACGGCCGCGCGCTGGGCTTTTCCAGCTTCGGCGATTTCCGCGCCCGCCCCGGCTACCGCTTTACCGTCGAACACAGCGTGCACCTGACCGCCGACGCCCGCGGCCAGGGCATAGGCACCGCGCTGGTGCAGGCCTTGCTCCCCTATGCCCAGGCCCTGGGCAAGCACACCATTCTGGGCGCTGTCGACGCCGATAACGAGGGGTCGATCCGCTTCCACGAAAAACTGGGCTTCGTCCAGGTAGGCCGCTTGCCGCAAGTCGGCTTCAAGTTCGGCCGCTGGCTGGATCTGGTCTACTTGCAGCGCTTCATCGACGAAGCCAGCAGCGGCCCGGCGCCAGACGCCTGATCTCCGCCTCGTCCTGATACAGCGCGCGGCCGCCCACCCGGCGGCTTATCCTGGCCGCCAGCCATGCGGCCAGCGCCACCGGCGGCAGCATCGCATAGGCGCCGGTCAGCTCCATCAGCATCAGCGCCGCCAGCACCGGCGCGCGCGCGGTGGCCGCCAGAAAGGCGGCCATCCCCACCAATGCCGCCCCGCCCGCCGGCAGCCAGCCCGGCAGCAGCAAGTTCAACAATTGGCCGGCCAGCGCGCCGCCGGCCGCGCCGGCAAACAGCATCGGCGTGAAAATCCCGCCCACCGCGCCGGAGCCGCTGGTGGCCGCGGTGGCAACCAATTTGCACACCAGCAGCGTCAGCACCAATTGCCAACCGGGATCGCTGACCAACAGCCACGACACCGTGCTGTAGCCATTGCCCCACATCTGCGGCCAGAACCAGGCCAGGCTGCCCACCACCGCCCCGCCCAGGGCCATCCGCCACGGCAGGCGCAGTTTCAGCCTGCCCAGCGCGCGGCGGCCCAGCTCCATCGCGCCCATGAACAGCGGAGAAGCAGCGCCCAGCAGCAAGGCCAGCAGGCAGTAGCCGGCCAGGGCCAGATGATCGGGAGCGGCCAGAGGAGCGGGTTGGTATAGGGGAGAAAGGCCGAACAGCCCATCCACGGTGAGGCTGGCGGTCAGGGCGGCCAGCAGCAGCGCCGGCAGCGCGCGCCAGTCCAGCCGCCGCCACACCACCTCGCAGACGAAGACGACCGCCGCCAGCGGCGCATGATAGGCAGCGGCCCAGCCCGCGGCGATGCCGCAGGCCACCAGCAGGCGGCGGCGCGGCAAGCCCAGGGATGCCAGCCGGGCCAGCAGCGAGCCGCCCAGCGCGGCCAGCGCCACCATCGCGCCCTCGCGGCCGATAGAGCCGCCGCTCGCTACCGTGCACAAGGAAGAGAGGCTGTTGACCAGGGTGCGGCGCAGGCTGAGGCGGCCGTCGCCGACCCGCACCGCCTCCAGGTAATCGCCTTCGGCGGCGCCGCGCAACAGATGCCGCCCCTGTTCCAGCACCAATCCGGCCAGCAGACCGCCCAGCGCCGGCACCAGCGCGCGCTGCCAAGGCGCCAGTTGCCGCGCGATCTCGACCAGGCTGCCGCTGCGTCCGCTCAGCGCCTGCTCGATCGCATGCAATGCGAATTGAAAGCCTAGCACCAGCATGGCCCCCAATGCGCCGCATGCGGCAGCCAACGGCAAATTCAGGACAAAAGCATGACGCCGCCACCATGGCTTCATCGTTTGGCCGCCTCCAGCGGCCGCGTCCGGGTATCCGCTCCCCGCGGCCGCAAGTCGCGAGTCGCAATAAATGAAAAGCGCCGCGGTCTCCCGCGGCGCTTCCCCTATTTTTACTACCACTGTCGAATGCAGTGTTTTCTTGATATTTCTCTATCTCATCCTTTGTACGACTCAGCGCACCTCTGCAACAATATCCCTACTGAACACCTTTTCGCAATACTTGCACTTCATTTTTGTGTCATGCCCCAGTGTTTTTACGTAGAAGACACTCTTCACCGGCTCATTATGCGAAATGCAGTTGGAATTAGGGCAGGAGAAAATGCCCTCCACCGCGTCAGGCAGAGTCAATTTATGCTTTTTTACAACTTCGAAGTTGTCGATGACGTTTACTGTCGCTTTCGGTGCGAATAGCGCCAGCTCATTGGCCTGCTCCTCGGTCAAGGCTACGTTCTCCACCTTGATCAGGTCCTTGCTGCCCATGTGGCGGCTGACCAGATTGAGGCCGACTGTGACGCGCTCGCCGGTTTCGGTCAGCTTGAACAGGCGCAGGATCTTGACGCCTTCGCCGGCCGGGATGTGGTCGATCACGGTGCCTTGCTTCAGCGCTTCCACGGTGCGGGTGTATTGCATGGTCTTTGTCCTTTGCTTGCCTGATTACACGGTTTCGTTCAACACCAGCGACAACAGCGCCTGGCGCGCGTAGACACCGTTCTTCGCCTGCTCGAAGTAGTAGGCGTGCGGCGTGGCGTCCACGTCCACCGCGATCTCGTCGACACGCGGCAGCGGATGCAGCACTTTCATGCCCGGGCGGGCGTTCTTCAGCATGTCGGCGCGCAGCGCGTACTGGCCCTGGATCTTCCGGAACTCGGCCTCGTCGAAACGCTCGCGCTGCACCCGGGTCATGTACAGCACGTCCACCTCGGGAATCACTTCCTCCAGGCTGGCCGCCACCGTGTAAGAAATGCCCTTCTCGTCCAGCTCCTCGCAGATATAGTCCGGCATCGCCAGCACTTCCGGCGACACGAAGTAGAAGCGCGCGCCGAACAGCGACAGTGCCTGCGCCAGCGAGTGCACGGTGCGGCCGTACTTCAGGTCGCCGGCGAAGGCGACGGTCAGGCCGTCCAGCCGGCCCTGGGTCTCGCGGATGGAGAACAGGTCGAGCAAGGTCTGGGTCGGATGCTGGTTGGAACCATCGCCGCCGTTGATCACCGGCACCGCCGAGAACTCGCTGGCCAGGCGCGCCGCGCCCTCTTTCGGATGGCGCATCACCACCGCGTCGGTGTAGGAGCTGATGATCTTGATCGAGTCGGCCAGCGTCTCGCCCTTCTTGGCGCTGGTGTTGCCGCCGTCGGCGAAACCGATGATGTTGCCGCCCAGACGCTGCACCGCGGTCTCGAACGACAAGCGGGTGCGGGTGGACGGTTCGAAGAAGCAGCTGGCCACCAACTTGTCCTGCAACAGGTCGCCGCGCGGGTTTTGCTTGAGGCGAGCGGCGGTGTCCACCACCAGTTCCAGTTCCTCGCGGCTGAAGTCGGGTATGGAGATGATGTGTTTCCGGTACAGTGGATTGGCCATGGTCGCTTTCCTCGTGTTGGCGGTTGCGGGCGAAAAAAAAGCCCCTGTCGTCAGGGGCTTTTTTTCGTGAATGCGGGAATGTCGGGAACGGCCGCGCCTCGCAGCAACGCCGCCGCGCCGCCCGCAAGGGTGTCGCTGATGCCGCTTCGCTGCCATGCTGCTTGTCTCATTACATCCGTTCCGAACAAAACTGCGGGAATATATCCCATGATCGCCGCCTTCGGCAAGTCCTCGCCCCCGGATGAGGCGGCGGCAATCGCCTTCGGCGGCCGGATTCTTGCAAATCCGCCCGCTCCGGCTGATGCTGAAAAAAAGACGCCTTGTCCGCCAGGGCGCCGGCCCGATCCGTCGCACCGCGACGATTTGCTGAATTCCACTCCGCGGCAGCAGGCCGCCAAGCGCCATGATCAAGTGCATTGATGTCAGCGAGCTAAAAGTAGGCATGTACATCCACGACCTGAACTGCGACTGGATGTCCCACCCCTTTCTGATCAACCGCTTCAAGGTGAAGGACGACAGCGAGATCCAGAAAATCGCCGACGCCGGCATTCACGAAGTCTACATCGACACCCGCAAGGGCCTGGACCTGCCCTCCGCCCGCAGCGAAGGCGAAGTGCGCAAGCAACTGGAAAGCGAGCTGCGCGAAATCGCCTCCCGCGAGAGCACGGTGGTCCGCCGCGTGGAGGCGGCCGAGGAATTCGGCCGCGCCCGGGTCATCCACGACGAGGCCAACCAGATCGTCCGCGACATCCTGCAGGACGTGCGGCTGGGCAAGCAGGTGGAGCTGGAGCAGGTGGAGCCGCAGGTGGAAAAGCTGACCGAATCCATTCTGCGCAACGGCGGCGCGCTGCTGTCGCTGTGCCGGATCAAGGACAAGGACAACTACACTTTCCAGCATTCAGTCAGCGTCGGCGCGCTGATGGTCAGCTTCTGCAACGGCCTGGGCATGAGCAAGGAAGTGATACACCACGCCGGCATCGGCGGCATGCTGCACGACATCGGCAAGATGAGAGTGCCCAACGAAATCCTGAACAAGCCGGGCAAGCTGACCGAGCAGGAATTCCAGGTGATGAAGTGCCACGTGGTGGAAAGCCAGAAGATTCTGCACGCCACCCGCGGCATCTCGGAAACCGCGGTGCTGGTGGCCGGCCAGCACCACGAGCGCCACGACGGCAGCGGCTATCCGGCCGGACTGAAGGGCGAGCAGATTTCGCAGCTGGGACAGATGGCGGCCATCGTCGACGTCTACGACGCCCTCACCTCCGAACGCTGTTACCACCAGGGCATGTCGCCGACCGACGCGCTGCGCAAGATCTACGAATGGTCGAAATTCCACTTCAACCCAGAACTGGTGCAAGCTTTCATGCGGGTGATAGGCATCTATCCGATCGGCACCCTGGTGCGGCTGGAGAGCGGCCGGCTGGGCGTGGTGATCGAGCAGAACGACAACAATCTGGTCTCGCCCAAGGTGAAAGTGTTTTTCAGCACCAAGAGCAATACCCACATCGCGCCGGAAATCGTCGACCTATCGCGCAAGATGGGCTTCGGCGGCGGCGACCGCATCGTCAAGCACGAGTCGCCGGAGAAATGGCACATCGACCCGCTGCGCTTTCTGTAGGGCGCATCGCCCCGAGGCGACGCGCCGCAGTTCCAATCGAGCATCCATCATGCGTCCGCGGCGGCATAGTCGGCGCGCCTCCCCTCCGGGTTGACGCACCTTAGCGGTAATCCCCCCACACCGCCTGCATCGCCGCCACCGCCGCCAGCGCCGCGGTCTCGGTGCGCAGGATGCGCGGCCCCAGCTTCAGCGGCGTCCAGCCGGCCGCCAGCGCCGCGTCTTCCTCCTGCGCGGAAAAACCGCCCTCCGGCCCCGCCATCAACCAGCTGCGCGCCGGCCTATCGGCCAGTTGGGCCAGGCTCTTGTCGCCGCGCGGGGACAGGATCAGCCGGATATCGGCCTCTTGCCGCCGCGCCAGCCATTCGTTCAGCGTCAGGATGGGCAGCACTTGCGGCACCGTGTTGCGGCCGCTCTGCTCGCAGGCGGAGATCACGATCTCCTGCCAGCGCGCGACGCGCTTGTCGGCGCGCTCGCCGCTGAGCTTCACCACCGAGCGGCCGGCGGCGATGGGCTGGAACACCGACACCCCCATCTCCACGCCCTTTTGCAGCGTAAATTCCATCTTGTCGCCGCCGGAAATGCCCTGGGCCAGGCCCAGCCACAACGGAGTTTCACGTGAAACGCCGTCGAAGCGCTCGACCACGCATTGCGCGTCGCGCTTCATCACCGCACAGAGCGCGGCCTGGTACTCGCCGCCGCGGCCGTTGAACAGCGTGATGGCGTCGCCGGCGTTCAGCCGCAATACTTGGATATGACGCACCACAGCATCGGGCAGGGACAGCTGCTGGCCGACCGCGAGGTCGGCATCGAGATAAAACCTTGGCATCGGATATTGAAAGTCGCTGTTGATACCGGTATTTTGCTAGGTTTGCTCCATTCGGCAAACCGCTTTCGCGCGGAAACCACGCAGGGAGAAAAGGATGCAGGTGCTAGAACAGGTGATGCAGCTGGTACGCGACGTGGCCGCCCGCGAGGTGATGCCGCGCTTTTTGCGCGTCGGCAAGAGCCGCAAGGACGACGGCACCCTGTTCACCGAGGCCGATCTCGCCTGCCAGGAAGAACTGCAGCGACGCCTGCCGGCCATCCTGCCTCACCCGGTGCTGGGCGAGGAAATGGAGCGCGACGAACAGGACGCGCTGTGGGCGGCCAACCGCGACGGACTGTGGGTGGTGGACCCGATAGACGGCACGACCAACTTCGTCAACGGCCTGCCCTATTTCGCGATCTCGGTCGGCCTGATGGTGGATGGCCGCAGCGAGCTGGGCGTGATCTACAACCCGGTGTCGGACGAGATGTTCTACGCCCGCCGCGGCCAGGGCGCCTGGCTGAACGGCCATCGGCTGCCGCTGAAAACCATCAATAACTGCATGGGCGACGCCATCGCCAGCGTGGAGGTCAAATACCTGCGTTCCGGCAAGCTGGCGGCCCGCATCGGCAGCGTGGCGCCGTGCGGCAGCCAGCGCAATATGGGCTCCAGCACGCTGGACTGGTGCTTCCTGGCCGCCGGCCGCTACGACCTCTACCTGCACGGCGGCCAGCGGCTGTGGGACTACGCCGCCGGCGCCGTCATCGCCGAAGAAGCCGGCGCCCGCCTGGCCAGCCTCAACACCGACGACTACTGGAGCGACGTGGTGTGGAAACGCTCGGTGATCGGCGCGATCACGCCGGAACTGTTCTCGCAATGGCACCGCTGGGTGCGCGCCAACCAGTAGCCTCCTCGCCATGGGCATGCCGCGCGCGCGCAACCGCCTCCCGGCCGCCATGGAACAGACGCCTCTCCCACTCCCAAGCTCGGCCCGCCTCCGGGCAGGCCGATGCGCGCCGGCGCTTACGACATGACCATGACCATCCTCGCCATCTTCCTCATCGTCTATCTCGGCATGATTCTCGGCGGACTGCCGTTCCTGCAGCTTGACCGGACCGGCGTCGCGCTGCTCGGCGCGATCGCGCTGATCGGCGTCAACGCGCTGAGCCTCGAGCAAGCGGTGGCCTCCATGCACCTGCCCACGCTGATATTGCTGTTCGCCTTCATGGTGATATCGGCGCAGATGCGCCTCGGCGGCTTCTACGACTGGGTGACCCGCAAGCTGGCGACCCTGTCGCTCGGCCCCGCCGGCCTCTTGGCGGCGCTGACCGTCGTCAGCGCGGCGTTGTCGGCGGTATTCAGCAACGACATCGTCTGTCTGGCCGTCGCCCCGGTCTTGATCGACGTCTGCAGACAGCGCCGGCTAGACCCGGTCCCGTTCCTGCTGGCGCTTGCCTGCGCCTCCAACATCGGCTCGGCCGCGACGCTGATCGGCAATCCCCAGAACATGCTGATCGGCCAGACGCTGCGCCTGAACTTCGGCGGCTATTTCCTGGCCGCCGCCATCCCGGTGGTCTTCGGGCTGCTGGCATGCTGGGCGCTGATCGTCAGGCAGACCGGCGGCCGCTGGCTGGATGCCGGCCCCGCCGAGCCTGCCGCCGAGCCGCCGCGCGCGGGCGCGCCTTTCGATGGCTGGCAAACCGCGAAAGGCCTCGCCATCGCCGCGGCGCTGCTGGCGGCGTTCCTGGCGGCGCCGTGGCCCAGGGAGCACATGGCGCTCATCGGCGCGGGCATCTTGCTGATGAGCCGCCAGCTGCATTCCCGCAAGATGCTGGGGCTGGTCGACTGGGAGCTGCTGGTTCTGTTCATGAGCCTGTTCGTCGTCAACCATGCGCTGCAGCGCACCGGGATCCCATCGGACGCCGTCGCCGGCCTGGCCGCGCTCGGCGTGCGGCTGGAGCAGCCCGGCCCCTTGTTCGCCGCCACCTTCCTGCTGTCCAACATCGTCTCCAACGTCCCGGCGGTGATGCTGTTGTTGCCCGTCGCCCATCACGAGGCGAGCGGCCTGCTGTTGGCGCTGGTCAGCACGCTGTCGGGCAATCTGCTGATTGTCGGCAGCATCGCCAACATCATCGTCGTCGATGCCGCCGCCAGGCGCGGCGTCGCCATCGACTGGAAACGCCACGCCCGCGTCGGCGTGCCGATCACCCTGGCGACCCTGGCCGTCTCCGGCGCGTACCTGGCGCTGCGGTTCCAGCTCGGCTTCTGAGTTCGGCCCCGCCGCATTCGAAGCGGCGGGAGCCCGCCCTCATCCGTGAAACGGCGGCGACAAAAAACCGCATGCCGGCGAGGCATGCGGTTGGCGGATAGCCTCAACTCCGGCGGCTCAGCGTCTGCGCGCCTGCGCCGACAGGTTCAGGTTCTGCTGGCGCAGGAAGTCGGCCACCATCTGGCCCAACAGCACATGGGTGTGCGTGGTCGGGTGCAGATTGTCCCAGAACACATAGGCGTCGGCGTTGGTGCATTCCGGCCGCGGCGTCTGCGACGAGATGTAGGGCAGGCTGGCGTTGGCCGCCACGTTCAGGCAGGGCTGGGTGGTGTTGCTCACCTGGTACTTGGCCGGATTCGTCAGCAGATCGTTGAACATGGCGTAGGCGTCGAACAGGCTGAGCTTGAGCGCCGCGCCGTGCTTCTGCTTCAGATTGGCCACCAGCGTCGCCAGCTTGGCGTTGTACTCCTTCACCTGCTGCGACAGCTGGGCCGCCTTGCCGCCGGCCGAGCCGGACGGCGTGCGCGACAGGTCGGGCAGCGTCAGCACCACGATGTTGCGGCCGCCGGCGGCGATGATCTTGTCCAGCGCCTTGCCCTGGTCGGCGATCACCTGATCCACGGCGCGGCCGTAGTTGAGCAAGTCGTTGCCGCCGATCAGCATGGTGAACAGGGTGTTTTCCGGACGATAGCCCGGCGCCTTCTGCATGTACTGGGTCCAGGAATCCACCTGCTGCAACAGGCCCGGCACCACCAGGTGGCTGTCGGCGGCGGAACCGCCTATCGCCCAGTTGTAGAACGGCAGCTTCAATTGGTCGGCCAGATGCTCGACCCAGACTCGGCCGTTGCTGAAGCGGCCGACATACCAGCTGCTGGCTACCGGCAGCCGCCATTGCGAGGCGCCGTACATGTTCTGGGTGTCCGACAGGCTGTCGCCGAACACCACCATGCGGTTGATCGCATTGCCCTGGCTGGCGCTGTCCAGCGTCCAGATGGTGTGGTTGTACGACATCACGTTGTTGGCGGCGGCGAACAGCGCCAGCGGACGGTTGACGCCCTGCTTGGCCAGCGTCTGCTGGCACACCGAGCGCAGCGTGTCCTGGCTGGTGTCGCTGTAGAACATGTTCTTCAGCGCGACGAAGCTGCCCGACCACCAGTAGCCGTTGACGCGGTAGTAGTCGCCGCTGGACGGATCGGTGGCCCACACATAGTCGGTCTGCGGCTGGTTGGCCGCCGGACTCTTGCGGTAATAGCAGCGCAGATAAGTGTAGGTGGCGCTGCCAGGCTGCGGCTTGGCCTGGCTCGAGGCGGCGCGCGCCTCGCTGCCGGACAGGGGCTTGCCGGCGGAGATCACGCCGTCCAGCTCGTCGCTGGGGGGCTGTTCGGACTGGGCCTGCGCCTGAGCGCAGGCCAGCATGCCCGCCAGCAGGGACAGAACGATGGTTTGTTTCATGTATTCACCCGATACCTTGTTTGTTATGTGTGGAATGCCCGTCGTTTTCATCCGGTCGCGGCTAAGGCTCCGCGCCGGCCGGGGCTTCCTGTCAAACAGAATATCAGCCGTTTACATTTAAAATAAAGTGTTAATTTTAAACAATTAAACTGGCTTTACGCTTAGTTGTCTTGGCTCAAACTATGCAAAAAGCCGCGGCTGGGTCGCGGCTTTTTTGTTTGATAATGCGTCTCAAACGCTAAGCAAAACGATCTTCAGCGGGGGTTTGCCGTCAATGCTGGGGAAGTCCTCGTCGGGGATGATCCACTCGGCGGCGCGCACTTCGCGGCCGGCTTTGGCGGCGCTGCGCTTCAAACTTTCCAGCCAGGCGTCGCCATCCACTTCTGCAACATTATTGCAACAAACCAGCATCCCGCCCGGCGCGGTAGCCAGCAAAGCGGGCTTGAACAGCGCCTGATAATCGTTGACCAGGTCCACCACGCCGAACGGGCTCTTGGAGTAGCGCGGCGGGTCCAGGAACACCAGATCGAACTGGCGCGGCTCCAGTTTGGGGAAGGGCGGCATCTTCTTGCCGCGCACCCGGTCCGGCTGGCCGATGCCGGACAGCTGGCGCACGGCGGCGAAGACGTCGCTGTGCAGGCAGCGCGGCCGGGAGGCCAGCAGGTTCAGCTTGGCGTTGGCGCGGCCGACGCTGAGGCTGGATTCGGCGAAATCCACGTTCAGCACGAAGCTGGCGCCGGCCTTGGCCGCCGCCACGCCCACGCCGCAGGTGTAGGCGAACAGGTTGAGCACGCTCTTGCCCTCGGCCAGCTGCATCACGCGGCGGCGCGCGGCGCGCAGGTCGAGGAACAGCCAGGGGTCCTGGCCCTTGTGGCGCGCCTGGTAATGGAAGGCGACCCCGTTCTCGCGGATCGCCACGTCCTGCTGGGCCACCGCCTGCTCGGCCAGAGACAGCGCGTTGCTGACGCGCGAGTTGGCGTCGCTGCGGTCGTTGTACACCAGCGCCAGCTCCGGCAGCGTCTCGCGGTAATGGGCGCGGATTTCCTCCAGCTCGGCGTCGGTCAGCGGTTTGTGGAAGGTCTGCGCCAGAATCTGCTCGCCGTAACGGTCGATGGCGAGGCCAGGCATGCCCTCCACGCTGCCGTGGAACAGGCGGTAACAGTTGGTGTCTTCGGCGGCCAAGCGCTCGATCAGCGCGGCGCGCGCCGCGTCGGCGCGGCGGAGGAGTTCGGTCAGGGTGGACATGGGGGCTTTCGATTACAGTTCGGCCGGGCCGCGGGAAACCCCGCGGCCGGATCAAAACCGAATTGTAAGCCCTGGCGGACGGCGCGCCAAACGCCGTCCGTCCGCGCGTCAGCGCGCCTTGCTCAGCATCGGCATCGCGCCGGACGAGCCGAGGAAGTCAGCCACCGCGTTGCCCAGCAGCAAATGGGTGTGGGTGGTCGGGTGCAGCGTGTCCCAGAACACGAAGCTGTCGGCATTGGCGCAATTGGCGCGCGGCGACTGGGTCTGCATGTAGTTCAGCGCCGAGTCGGCGTTGATGTTCAGGCAGGACTGGGTGGTGTTGCTGACCTGGTACTTGCCCGGATTGTTCAACACGTCATTGAACATCGCGTAGCTGTCGAACATCTGGATGTTGACGCCGTACTGCTGACGCAGCGAGGCGGCCAAGGCATCCAGCTTCTGGTTCAGATCCTTCACCTGCGCCGCCACGGTGGCCGCGCCGTCCTTGTACTGGAACACCGGCGCGCGCGACACATCAGGCAGCTTCAACAGCAGAATGTTGCGGCCGCCGGCCTTGATCAGATTGGTCAGCGCCTGCTGCTGGCCGGCGATCACCTTGTCCGGCGTGCTGCCGTAGTTGACCAAGTCGTTGCCGCCTATCCACATCGTGAACAGCGTGGTGGCCGGGTTGTAATTGGGCGCCTGCTTCATGTAGTCCTGCCAGGACTGCACCTGCTGCACCACGCCCGGGATCACCAGCTTTTGCGTCGACACGCCGGCGCCGCCGATCGCCCAGTTGTACATCGGCAGCTTCAGCCGGCTGGCCAGGTATTCCACCCACACCGGGCCGTTGCTGAAGTGGCCGATATACCAGCTGTTGCGGTTGGGCAGCGTCCACTGCGAGGCGTTGTAAACGTTCTGGTTGTCGGACAGGCTGTCGCCGAAGGCGATGATCTTGTTGATGCCACTGCCCTGCCCGGCCTTGTCGTTGGTCCACACCGTGTAATTGAACGACATCGCGTTGTCGGCGGCGAACACCATCGCCGGCTGCGACGGCCTGCCCTTCTTGGCCAGCGTCTGCTGGCAGACGGAGCGCAGCGCGTCCTGCGTCACGTCGCTGTAGAACATGTTCTTCCAGTCGAAGATGCTGCTGGACCACCAGTTGCCGTTCAGGCGGTAGTAGTCGCCGCTGGACGGGTCGAGCGCCCACTCGTAATCGGTGCCCGGCTGGGTGTTGGCGCTGCCGGTGCGGTAGAAACAGCGCACATAGGTATAGGTGGCGGGCCCCGGCACAGACATCGCGGAGATACGCGCGGCGGCCTGCTGCTTGGGCAGGCCGCGCTTCAGCAGCTCGGCGCGGCTCAGCGGGCCGGACGACGACAGCACGTGGGCATAGCGCGGATCCGGCGCGCCGTCGTCATTGCCGGCCCAGGCCAGCGAGGAAAGGGTCAGTCCCAGCAGCAACCATGACTTCATTCGCACTCCTCCTTGGATTTCGTGTGTGGATCGCGCCGGTTCAGCGGCGCGTCATTACACACTACGGAGGAAAAATGAAAATTGCATGATTGCAATCATTAAGTTACGACAAATTTAGATCAAACGCTCGAATGATGTCTCATCATCGCCAGCGCAGCATGACATCCGGCTCTGCCTCCGCCAGCCTGCGCGTATGCCATAGTGAAGTGATCGCCACTCATGCCGCGAGGAAGCCATGCAAGCCAGCCGCGAACTGCTGAAAACCCTGTACACGATGGCCATGCTGGTAGAGGCGCGCGACGCCTACACCGGCGGCCACCTGTGGCGCGTGTCGCGCTACAGCCATCTGCTGGCCTCCGACTTGCAGCTGCCTCAGGCCGAGGTGGAAAGGATCGCGTTGGGGGGTTTTCTGCACGATCTGGGCAAGGTGGGCGTGCCGGACGCGGTGCTGAACAAGCCCGGCAAACTCAGCGACGAGGAATACGAGGTGATCAAGACCCATCCCCAAGTCGGCGCGGAACTGCTGAAAGAGCACCCGTTAGCCGAACTGGTGATCGACGCGGTGCTGCGCCATCACGAAACCCCGGACGGCAACGGCTACCCAGACCGGCTGTCCGGCAAGGCCATCCCGCTGGCGGCGCGCATCGTCGGCATCGCCGACGCCTTCGATGCGATGACCAGCACCCGGCCCTACCGCCAGGGCATGCCGGCGCCGCAGGCGCTGGCCATCCTGCGCGACAATCTGGGTCGCCAGTTCGACGCCGAACTGGGGGAGCGCTTCATCCTGCTGGGCGAGGCGGGCCGGCTGGACCACGTGCTGGGCCATAGCGAACCCGGCGTGCCGATGCAGCGCTGCGCGGCCTGCGGCCCCATCATCGCGGTGCCGGCGGCGGCGGCCGATGGCGACGAATTATTCTGCCCTGCCTGTGCCGGCGGCTACCGCCTCAGCCGCCGGGACGACGCGCTGGCGCTCACGCCCACCGACGCGAACGATCCGGTCCGCGCCCGCCGGCCGCGCGCCGACAGCGCGCTGATCGATCGGCTGCTGGCCGACAGCGGCCGCCTGCGCGCGCGCGGCAAGCCCGGGCTGCTGGACCTGCTATTTGGCTGAGCCAGCCGATCAGGTCATTGCGCTTGCCGTTAAAATGCGAATGGTATAGCCTGATGAATCAATACCTTGTATAGACGGGACAGACCATGCACCGACTGCATCCCAATCTGCGACCCTGGCTGGCCGAGCTCAACCAGCAGACTGCGCAACGTTTGGCCGAAGGCTACAAACCGACGGCGATAGGCGCGCGGGAAGCATTGGCGCAGTTGACCGCGCAGATGGTCGCGCCCGGGCCGGACATCGCCTGGGTGAACGATGACCTGGTGCCGGGCGGCGCTTACGCCGTACCGGTGCGCATCTACCATCCCGCGCCCAAAGAAACGTTGCCGGTGCTGGTCTTCCTGCACGGCGGCGGCCACATGGCGGGAAGCGTCAGCGTCTACGACGGCATCAACCGCCGCCTCGCCGCCGCCAGCCGGCACATCGTCGTCGCCGCCGAATACCGGCTGTCGCCGGAAAATCCCTACCCAGCCGGCCTCGATGACGCGCTGAGCGTGGCCAGGCATGTGTGGCGCGCGTTGGACGAACGCGGGCTGGCCTACCGGCGGCGCCTGTCGCTGGCCGGCGACTCCGCCGGCGGCGCGCTGTGCGCCAGCCTCTGCGGCCTTGCCGACCCATCGCTTGAGATTTCACGCCAGGCGCTGATCTATCCCTGCGTCGACTACACGCTGGCGCAGCCCTCGGTGGCGGAAAACGGTGAAGGCCTCTTCCTGACCCGGGCCCGCACCGACTGGTATTTCGACAATTACTTCCAGCACGGCGAAGACCGCGGCCGGGCATCGCCGCTGCACTGGGCGCTGGATGCCCCGCCGCCCGCGACGCTGGTGATCACCGCCGGCCGCGACATCCTGCGCGACCAGGGCCAGTTATACGCGGAGAAGTTGCAGGCGGCCGGCGCCGAAGTGGAACGGCTGCATCTGGAGGACCAGGTGCACGCCTTCCTCAACATGGAGGCGCTGGTGCCGGAAGTATGCGAACTGGCTTACCGCCGCATCGGCGCCTTCCTCAACGCCGGCTGAACGCCTCGCCCCTGCGGCCTGCGCGCTGAAATCCTTCAACTTCGGAAACGCGCGCCTCCCGGCGCATGCTGCGTCTCAGTAGTTTTCCGGGAAGAAGTGCCGCTCGGTCAGCTCGATCAGGATATGCAGCACCTTGATGTGCAGTTCCTGCACGCGGTCGGCATAGCTGCCGCCCGGGGTGTTGACATAGACGTCGGCCAGCGGCTCCAGCTTGGCACCGGCGCGGCCGGTCAGGATCACCACTTTGACGCCCAGCTCGCGCGCCACTTCGGCGGCGCGGATCACGTTGCGGCTGTTGCCGCTGGTGCTCAGGCCGATCAGCACGTCGCCGGCGCGGGCATGGCTTTCCAGGTAGCGGGCGAAAATCTCGTCATAACCGTAATCGTTGCCGACGCAGCTGATGTGGCTGGGATCGCTGATGGCGATCGCCGCCATGCCACGGCGGTTATCGCGGTAACGGCCGGTGAGTTCTTCGGCGAAATGCATCGCGTCGCACATCGAGCCGCCGTTGCCGCAGGAAAACACGCGGCCGCCGGATTCGAGCGCGCCGATGATCGCCTGCGCGGCCGCCTCCACCGAGGCGAGCGCCTGCGGATTGGCCAACAGATTGTCGAGCGCGGTCTTGGCCTCGCCCAGGCTGGCGCGGATATGGTCTTGCATGATGAATTCCATTGCTTGGTCAGGCTCTAGTGTACACCTGATGATCCCGCGCCACGGAGCGGCCGGCGTCTGGCCCGGCCCGGCAAGGCGGCATCGATCGCGCGACGGACACCGCCAGGAAACACCACGCGCGCCAGAATGCCCGCCGACGCGCTCAGGCGATCTGCCGGCCGAACCACACCACCCGTCCGATCACCTCGAATTCGCCGGCGGAGCGGGACAAGTCGACGGTGAAAGTTTCATACAAGGGATTGGCGCTCTTCACTTGCACCGCGCCTCCGGGCAAGCGCTGCAGCTGCTTGACGAAGATGTCATCGCCGATGCGGATCACGAACAAGCCTTCGCCGGGATTGCGCTCGGCGGTGTTGACCAGGATGGTGTCCCGGTCCTCCAGCACGCCGCTCATGCTGTCGCCCTTGACGCTGATCACCACCAGATCGCGCGGCGAGGCGTTCAGATAGTTCTTCACCCAGTAGCGGCGGAAGGCCATATAGAACATCGGCTGCTCGCCGGCGGCGCTGGTTCCAAAGCCTGCCGACGCCTTCAGGTTATAACGCGGAATGAAACAGAACTCCTCTTGCACTCCGGCAGGAATTTCATGCTCATCGGCGTCGCCGCGCGCGGGCAAGGCCGGCAATCCGGCAGGCGTGGCTGCCTCGTGCGCCTGCGCGCGCTCATCCTGCATCGGGCCATCGCCGTACAACAGCCACTCGACCCGGCAGCCGCTGCCGGCCGCGATCTTTTGCGCGGTTCCGACCCGCGGAACGCCGCCCTTGTACCACATATTGGTGAACGACCCCTTGTTGAGACCGTGGCGCGCCGCCCAAGCGTAGGGCTTCTCGCTGCCGATCAATAGTTCCAGGCGCTGCCGGAAATCGGTCTGTTGCTGCGAATTTTCCATTTGGAACTCCATCGGAAGTCATGCACGGTTGGAGCGGCGCCCCAGATTACCATTGCATTGTCATTTTGTCGAATGTAACTGACATAAGTAGTGACATCCCGTTGCTTGTTTAGTTCAAAAGCAAGGCATACAATAGCAATCATACTTCATAAGTAGTTCTACTAATTAGCAATGATACTTATAAAAGTGCTAAAATATATGCACCCAACTACCACTGCAGTTCTAATAACTGCCTACATAAAACCCAGGCTCTCCCTGGTTTAGCCTTGCTCAAACTATAACTCATTTAGAACTATTTGTCTGCCAAGGCCCTTCGAGGGGCTTTCAGGAGCTCACGTGATGAATACCGCCGCGCAATATCCCGCTCTGCCCTCCACCATGCAACTGGTCGCTCAGCTGATTGGCATGCCGCGCACTTTGCAGTTAGTGCAGGCGCTGGGCGGCACCACCCTGCCCTTCTCCAAGAACCAGAGCCGCGCCGGCCAGCTGCGCTTCGCCGCGCTGGTGGAGGTGATCGGCCAGGAGGCGGCCGAGCGGCTGACCGGCCATTTCGGCGGCGACATCCTCTATATCCCGCGCTGCAGCACCGCACTGCGCCAGGCGCGCAATCAGCAGATGATCCGCGACTTCGACGCGATGCTGGTGGAAGGCCTCGGCGCCAACGAAGCGGTGGGCGTGCTGGCGATGCGCTATCGCCTCAGCGACCGCATGGTCTGGCGCGTGCTGAAAACCCCGCCGGCCGACTGCGAAGTGCACTGATCCCCCGGCACGGCGCCGCCGAGGGCCGCCTACCCGCCTCCCAGGCCGAGCAACGCATTCATCAGGCAAAGGAGACCTCATGGCAAGCCGAGCCATTTCCGATCTGCACCCGCAACTGCAGCCGCTGGCTGAAACCTTTCTGCGTCTGTGCCGGGACCAGGGCGTGGACCCGCTGCTGATCTGCACCTGGCGCTCGGCCGCCGAGCAAGAACAGTTGTACCGCCGGGGCCGGGAACTGCCCGGCGTCATCGTCACCTACGCGCGTCCCGGCGAATCGGCCCACAACGCGATGCTGCACGGCAATCCCGCCGCCCGCGCCTTCGACGTGGTTCCGCTGCACGCCGGCAAGCCCATCTGCGACATCGACCACCCTCACTGGCAGGTGATGGGGCGGATCGCCCAGTCCTTGGGCTTGTACTGGCACGGCACGCTGGAAGCGCCGCTGCATGAGATACCCCATTTCCAACTGTCACTGGAGAAATGAGCATGCGCCTAGCCGACCTGCTCCGCCATCCGCGCAGCCGCCGCCTCAGCCACAGCCGGCTGTGGGCCAATATCGCCTGCGCCGCGGCCACCATCATGTTTCTGGTCAATGGCTGGCGCGGTTCGCTGACCGCCGACATCTGGCTGATCTATATGGGCGTAGTCGGCGGCTACTCGGCCACGCTGCGGCTGATCGCCGCCTATCGCGACCGGAGCCGGACATGATCCCCGCCTCCTTCCTGCGCCTGGGCTCCGGCCTGCTGCTGCCGCTGCTCGCCGCCGCCGGCGGTTACGCGCTGGGCCACAGCCAGAGCCGCCAGTACTGGCAAACCAAGCTGCAGGCCACCGTCGCCGAGATGCAATCGGCGGACAGCCGCACGCAACAACAACGCCAGGCCGCGGCCATGGAATTGCAGCGGCAATGGCGCCAACGCATCGATCAACTGGAAAGCCGGCTGCTGGAACAACAGCAGGCGCTGCAAGCGCAGCAACGGCGACACGCGCAAAGGATAGACGATGCCACCCGCAACGATGGTCCCCGCTTTACTGGCCTTGGCCCTGACAGCCTGCGCCTCTACCGCCAGCTCCTCGGCTATCCCGACGAGCTGCCCGGCTCCCAGCCCTTACCTGCTGGAGCTGCCGCCCAAACCGCCGGCGCCGATGCCGGGCTACCGGCGCCCGATCTCCTCGCCCACGCCGCCGACTACGGCGCCTGGTGCCAGCAACTGGAGCAACGCCTTGTCGCCCTGAAACAACTCTACTCTCAACAGGAACCCACACCATGACCGACTTCTTCGACCGGGCCAGCGAGCTGGAAACCGAATTCCGCGAGCAGGCGCTCGCCCGCCACTTCGAGCAATGGCGCCAAAGCGGCCTCAGCCACTGCGAGGACTGCGGCGATCCGATTCCCGGCGCCCGCCGCGCGGCCATCCCCAGCTGCACCCGCTGCGTGCTATGCCAGCAACTGGCCGAGAAGTGAGAGGTTTCACGTGGAACACGACAACCTGCTGGCCCTGGGCCGCATAGAAGGCAAGCTTGACATGATCGTCGCCCACCTCGCCAAACAGGACAAGAAACTGGAAGAGCTGGACGGCCGTCTGCGCGACGTCGAAATCCAGGCCGCCAAGAGCGGCGCGGTATCCGGCGCCCTGTCCGCGCTGCTGGTCACCCTGGCCGGCGAACTGCTCAAGCGCCTAGTGCACTGACACCCCTCAGCTAAGCCCCGACGCCGCCCGGCGTCACACTCTCCCCATCCTCACCATCGTTCCAAGGAATGACCATGTCCATGCTGATTTCCGTGCAAACCGCCATCGCCGACCGCCTGCGCCAAGGCATGGGCCGGATGGTGCGCGAAGTGGCGGCGGACCTGGACGAAACCGCCCTGTGCGGCCTGCAGCTGGCCCACGGCGATTACGCCAGCCGACTCACCCCCGGCCAGTCCAGCCCCACCATCAATCCGCAGGCGCTGGCCAGGCTGCCGGCGCTGTGGACCGTCGCCGGCGGCATCACCTCCAGCCAGCCGCAGGCCAGCCAGCGCCTGCGCTACAAAGCCAACGCGCTGTTCACCGTCATCGTCGGCGACCGCTTGCAAGCCGACGCCAACTACGCCGGCGCCGGCGTCTGGCAATTGGTCTACGCAGCGCGGCGCCTGCTGGCCTCGCAGGATTTCGGCCTGGCGGTGAATCCGCTGCTGCCGGAAAAAGTCCGCCCGCTGGGCCAGGCCCCGCGCGACGGCCAGCCATGGAGCCTGGTGGCCTGCGACTTCAGCACCTATTGGCTGGACGAGGCGCTGGACAACGGCCACTGGCCGTCGCCGCAAACCGACGCCGACCCGGACGCGCTGTTCCGCGCCTTCGGCGGCCGCTTGGAAGACCCGGCCAAAACCTGGCAGAGCACCCAGCTCAACTACAACCTGGCCGGCTCCGCAGGCGTCAAGGCCCAGGATGTGGTCGCCAATCCCGCGCCGTCTCAGAACTAAACCGCTTTCCCCTCGCCGCGCCAACCGGCGCGGCACCTCCCCAACCGCCACACCAGGAGCCTTTCCTTATGGCTAGCGCCAACATCAGTTTCGACCAGATTCCGGCCTCGATCCGCAAGCCGGGCAAATACTTCGAGTTCAACACCAAACTGGCGGTGCGCACGCTGCCGGGCAATCCGCAGCGCGTGCTGGTGATCGGCCAACGCCTGGCCGACACCGCCGCCCAGCCGGCGCTGGCCGCGCTGGACGTGTTCAGCGACGATCAGGCCGCCCAGGCCTTCGGCCGCGGCTCCAACGCCCACCTGATGGCGCGCGCCGCGATCAACGCCAACCCCTACCTGCAGTTGACCGTGATCGGCGTTGACGACGCGGCCGCCGGCACCGCCGCTTCCGGCTCCTTCACCTTCAGCGGCCCGGCCGCCGCCGCCGGCGTGCTGAGCCTGTTCATCGGCGCGGTCCGCGTCGACGTGGCCGTGGCCGCCACCGACGATCCGACCAAGATCGCCGCCAATGCGCAAGCCGCCATCGCCAAGCTGACCGACCTGCCGGTCACCGCATCCGCCGCCAAGGAAGTGCTGACCCTCACCGCCCGCCACAAGGGCAGCATCGGCAACGGCATCGCGCTGAAGGCGCAGGAGCAGATCGCCGGCCTCGGCGTCGTCATCGCTGCAATGAAAGGGGGCGCCGGCGATCCGGACCTCGCTCCGGTCCTGTCCGCAGTGGTGAGCGGCGGCCACCAGATCATCGCCAGCCCGTTCACCGGCGACGCCGCGCTGACCGCGCTGCGCAACCATCTGGACTTCGTGTCCGGTCCGCTGGAGCAACGCGGCGCCATCGGCGTGATCGCCACCACCGGCGCGCTGGCCGACGCCTCCGCCTTGTCCGCCAAGCTGGACAGCGGCCGCATCACCACCGCCTGGTATCGCGGCTCGGCCAAGCTGTCGGCCGACATCGCCGCCGCCTACGCCGCCGTGATCGCCAGCGAGGAAGATCCGGCCCGTCCGCTGAACACTCTGGAGCTGAAGGGCCTGGACGTGGTGGACCTGGCTTCCCGCACCAGCCGCACCGAGCAGGAAAACGCGCTGTACAACGGCGTGACCCCGCTGGAAGTGGCCGCCGGCGACCGCGTGCAGATCGTGCGCGCCATCAGCACCTACACCAAGGACGCGCAAGGCGTGGACGACGTGTCGCTGCTGGATATCACCACCATCCGCACCCTGGATTACGTGCGCAAGGCTTGCCGCGAGCGCATCGCGCTGCGCTTCCCGCGCGAGAAGCTGTCCGACCGCACGCCGTCCAAGGTCCGTTCCGAGCTGCTGGACGTGCTGTACAAGCTGGAAGAGCTGGAAATCATCGAGCAGGTGGAAGCCAACAAGGCCGGCCTGATCGTCGAGCGCGACCTGCAGGACGTCAACCGCCTGGACGCCAAGATCCCGGTGGACGTAGTCAACGGCCTGCACGTGTTCGCCGGCCGCATCGACCTGCTGCTGTAAGCGCGCGCGGCGAGGCGGCTGATCCCGCAGCGCTCGGCCGCCTCGCCTCGCCTCTCCCCCTTCCTTCAACACCCCAGCCGGCCGGGCCGCCGCCCGGCCGCCCCATCCCGAATCGAAAAGGAAAGTCTCATGGCTTTGAAAGAATACGCAGGCTCCATCGTCCTGGAAGTGAATGGCCAGGAAATCGACGTCATCGACCTCAACGTCAGCAGCCGCACCGGCCGCAAGATCGTGAAGACGATGAACGCCACCGGCCGCGCCAAGGGCTTCGCCCGCGGCATCTCCGAATACGACCTGGCGGTCACCGTGTCCATCCCGCTGACCGGCGACCTGGACTGGGAAGCGATCGAAGGCGCCAAGCTGACCGAATTCCCGCTGGCGCCGGGCGGCAAACGCACCAGCTACCTGGACTGCTTCACGCTGGAAGTCGGCGAGAAATACGGCGTGGAAAGCGAAGCGCGCCGCGATATCAAGCTGATGTCGCTGCGGAAAGTGGTGGAATAAAACTATGTAGTAACTAGCACTTAATGTGCTCATCCACGCTTGGTAATTAAAAGGGCTGGGAGTTTAACCACCTCTCAGCCTTATTACCTAAAATATATTGAGATTGGAGAATGATTATGCCGGATCCTAAAAAAGTGGAATTTATTAGAAAAATATATGGCCCGGCAAAAAAGGCTTCTGAAGAAAGTGGAATGTCTCTTGAATTGATTTTAACTCAAGCAGCTCTTGAAACAGGGTGGGGACAAAAATTTCTCGATGGATCAAACAATGCCTTCAACATAAAGGCAAGCGGTGCTGACGGGTGGAAAGGCAAAACAAGATATTATGATGTTCCTGAAGTAATAAATGGGAAAACCGTAATAAAGCATGAAAAATTCAGAGTTTATGACACTATAGAAGACTCAATAAATGACAGAATAAAATTTCTTAAAGGAAATAAAAGGTACAAAGGGATATTTAAGGAAGGAGTTAAAGGTGATTTTTCAAAAGAAGTTGAGGAAATAGCAAAAGCTGGCTACGCAACAGATCCGAAGTATCAGAGCCTACTTCATAGTGTGAACTCTGGATCAACAATGCGCGCAGGCATTGAAGCTGGTAAAAAATTAGAGGCCACATCAATAGGGAAAATTGAAGAAAAAAAAACCATTAACTCTAAAAGTATTTTGGATGAAATTTCAAATATAGCTCAGTCTGAAACAAGCCAAATAACTAATAAAATATGGCCAAAAGAAAAAACGCAATCAAATAATAAAGAGAGTGAGATTGCTGCAGAAAAAACATCCCCTGGAGAGAAAATAATCTTAGCAGCAAAATCACACTTCAAGCCTGGTAAATATGAGTATGGCCGATCAGATAGCAGAAGCAAAAACAAATCAAGCAATGGTAAAACCGACACAACCCGATTGGAAGAAGATGCCGATGGTGATGGGCTGAAAGGCGTAGACTGCTCTGCACTTGTTTGGCGTGCATTGAAAGAAAGCGGAGTCCCCCTTACCGGACTCCCTTCACAGGCTGGATTCACAACTAGCAGCTTATTTAACGGAAGCGCAGTCACCGAACTCGCAAAAAAGAATTTTACTCCTATTTCGAAAGACAAAGCTCTTGAGCCAGGCGCAATGAAGCCTGGTGACCTAATGATGTTCAGCGGTAAGAGTGGGCAGCACGTAGCTATTTTTGAAGGCTATGACAAAGATGGAAAAGCGAAATTCTTTGGCTCTCAAACTAGCACAGGGCCTGCTTCGACCTATTTGCAGAGCTGGGAATGGAAAAAAAGATTCAAAGGTGCCTTACGATTAAAAAACAATGGCAATCAAGAGAAAGTCAATGCAATTGAGGGGAAAGCATCGGAAGCAGCCAATACGGTCATACCCAACAAGGCAGCCCCGACTACTCCCCATAATAAAAAAACGAGCCAAACCAGTTCCCAAAAACAAGCAGATGCCAATGCTATGGCTGAAAAGGCGAAAGCCAAACAACACGCCGACGCCGAAGCTGCGAAGCAGAAAGCGGCCGAACAGGCGAAAGCCAAGCAGCGCGCCGACGCCGAAGCTGCGAAACAGAAAGCGGCCGAACAGGCGAAAGCCAAGCAGCGCGCCGACGCCGAAGCTGCAAAACAGAAAGCGGCCGAACAGGCGAAAGCCAAGCAGCGCGCCGACGCCGAGGCTGTAAAACAGAAAGCGGCCGAACAGGCGAAAGCCAAGCAGCACGCCGACGCGGAAGCTGTGAAACAGAAAGCGGCCGAACAGGCGAAAGCCAAGCAGCGCGCCGACGCCGAGGCTGTAAAACAGAAAGCGGCCGAACAGG
>NZ_JAYFSJ010000020.1:0-33421 GCF_039708975.1 Chromobacterium indicum | reverse complement strand
CAGGCGAAAGCCAAGCAGCACGCCGACACGGAAGCTGTGAAACAGAAAGCAGCGGAGCAGGCGAAAGCCAAGCAACACGTCGACGCGGAAGCTGTGAAGCAGAAAGAAACTGAGCAAGCTCAGACCAAGATCGAAGCTGCAGGAAAGAAAGAACCCGCTCAGCCCAAACAGCAAGCCGCGGCGAAGCCGGCCCAAAAGCAGCCCGCTCAAGCCAAGCCCGCCCAGCCAACTGGTCCCGTCAACTTGGATGCCCAGCTAGCCCAGCTTGCCGCTCTGCTCGGCCAGTTGAATGCCGCGCTGGCCCCGCTGGCCAAACCCATCCAAATCACCGTCGACGTGCAAAACGGCAACATCGTCGCCGCCGTCAACACCGCCAACAGCCAACAACAAAGGAGGAGCTGATGTTCAGCCTCAATGTGTTCGCCGGCCTGTCCGCCGGCCCCCTGGTGGACGCCAGCTTCCGCGGCGTGCGCTTCGATTGCCTGAAGAGCGTGGACAGCGCGCAGCGCGACCAGGCGATGCACGAATACCCGTACAAGGACGGGGCCGATGTGGAGGACCTGGGCCGCAAGGCGCGCAAGGTGTCGCTGTCGGCGATGTTCTGGGGCAAGGACTACCAGCACCGGCTGCGCGAATTCGTCGCCGCGCTGGACGCCGCCGGCCCCGGTGAGCTGGTCCATCCGGTGTTCGGCAGCATGCCGCAGGCCCAGGTGGTGGATTACCAGATCAGCCACGACGCCGACGCCACCGACTCCTGCACCGTGGAAGTCAACTGGGTGGAAGCCACGCCGGGCAATCCCTTCTTCGCCGCCAAGAAGACGCTGCCGCAGGTGGAGGCCATCTCGTCCCAGGTGGACAAGCTGCGCCAGATGGCCGGCGAGGCCTTTTCCAAGGCCCAGGGCCTGGTGGCCACCGCCAAGGGCGCGCTGGCCCGCGTCGCCGCGCTGCGCCAGCAGTTGACCGCCACCGTCCGTCAGTTGGCCGCGATGGCCAACCAGGCGGTGGCCCAGGTGACCGATCTGCTCGCCTATCCGCAAGCCTTCGTCGCCCAGGCCAAGCAACTGGTGGATGCGGCCGCCAACTGGCGCTTCGATCTGAAAGCGGAAATCGGCCCGCTGCCGGCGCTGAAGACCGCCGCCGAGATGTCGTCCGCCACGCTGGCCGACTGGAAGGCGCTGCGCCGCCGGCTGGAAGGCCTGCCGGACGCGGTGCGCCAGGGCATCTCGCCGGTGTCCGCCAGCGCCTCGCTGTCGGTGTGGAGCGACGACCAGCGCCGCATCGACGCGCTGCTGCAGCTGAACGTATCCACCAAGCTCGCCTCCGCCGCCGGCGGCATCTTCGCCAGCGAAGCGCAGAAACCGACGCTGACCCCGCCGGCGCTGGAGCAGATCGCCGGCGACGTGCGCGCCTCGCTGCAGACCACGATAGACCAGTGGCGCGCCGCGCTGCCGGCCGAGGACGCCTACAAGGTGGTGGACGGCCTGCGCGAGCTGGGCCTGCAGGTGCAGCAAGGCGCAGCCGCGCTGATCGCCGCCAAGCCTCCGCTGCTGAAGCGCAAGGTGGAATCCGCCTGCAATCTGCGCCAGCTGGCCCACCTGTGGTACGGCGACAGCGAGCGCGCCGCCGAGCTGCTGCGGCTAAATCCGCAGCTGTCCCAACCCAACCATCTGACTCCGGGGACCCTGGTCTATGGCTACGCCAGCTAATCACACCGTCAGCCTGCAGATAGGCGGCCGCCAGCATGGCGACTGGACCCACTATTCGGTCGATTCCGACCTGGTCGTCGCCGCCGACGCCTGGCAAGTGTCGCTGGGCCTGCCCGGCGGCGTCTTCCCGCCCGACGTGGAACCCGGCGCGATGGTTAAGGTGCTGGTCGGCGACGAAACGGTGCTGATGGGCCGCATCGACGACATCAGCCACAGCGTGGCGTCCGGCAGCCACCAGCTGGCGCTGTCCGGCCGCGATCTGGCCGGCATGCTGCTCGACTGCAGCGCACCGCTGTTCACCGGCAAGGGCATGACGCTGCAGGACGTGCTGGACAACGTGGTGAAGCCGCTGGGCGTCGCCAGCATCCGCGTCGACGCCAAGGCCAAGGGACAGATCGAGAAGATCAACGTCGACCCCGGCAACAGCGCCTGGGACGTGCTCACCCGCGCCGCCCAGGCCAACGGCCTGACCGCCTGGTTCGACCCGGACGGCACCCTGGTGGTAGGCGGCCCGGATTACAGCCGGCCGGCCAGCGCGCGGCTGATCCTGCGCCGCGACGGCAAGGGCAACAACGTGCTCAGCCTGGCGGAGACGCGCTCCCACGCGCAGCGCTATTCCGAACTGACACTGCTGGGCCAGGGCCACGGCCAGTCGCTGACGCCCGGCCGCCACGCAATGCGGCACCACGTCTTCGATTCCGACGTCTGCTACCACAAGCCGCGCATCCAGGTGGAGCCGGACGCCGCCAGCCCGGCCGAGCTGGCCGCCCGCGCCGACAAGATGCTGGCCGACGCCCGCCTGGCCGGCTACACGCTGACCGCCACCGTGGCCGGCCACCGCGACAGCCAGGGCGCGCTGTGGACGCCGGGCCAGCGCATCGAGGTGGAAAGCGAGCCGCACGGCATCAACGGCACCTATTTCCTGATGTCCCGCACCTTCGAAGGCGGCCGCGGCCAGGGCAGCGTCACCCGGCTAACGTTGAAGGAAGACAAGTGCTGGATTCCGGTGATGCGCGCCGGCAAGCAATAAGGAGAAAAACATGTGGCATGAAGTAGACCAACGCATCCGCCGCGCCTTCAGCAATGTGCGCCAGGGCTTCCGCGCGGTGCTCACCCACGTCGACAGCGACGGCGGCGTGCAGGCCGCGCAGGCCGACGCGCTGGCCGGCGAGCGGCTGCAGGACGCCGAGCTGTTCCAGCACTACGGCTACACCTCCAACCCGCCGCCGGGCAGCATGGCCATGGTGCTGCCGCTGGGCGGCCGCACCAGCCACAGCGTGGTGATCGCCACCGAGCACGGCAGCTATCGGCTGCAATCTCTGCAGCCGGGCGAAGTGGCGCTGTACAGCGACGAAGGCAGCAAGATCGTGCTCAAACGCGGCCGGATCATCGCCGTGGAATGCGATACCTTCCAGCTCGACTGCAAAACCTGGCAGGTCAACGCCAGCGAACAGGCCAGCTTCGCCACGCCCACGCTGAACACCAGCGCGCAGTTCATCGCCCAGGGCCAGATCAGCGGCAACGGCGGCCTGGCCATCCAGGGCGGCGGCGGCGCCAAGGTCACCGGCAGCGTCAGCGCCAGCGGCGATGTGAAGGCCGGCGGCATCAGCCTGCAAGGCCACATCCACAATGGCGACTCCGGCGGCGTCACCAGCCCGCCAAAAGGCTGAGCCGGCCCCAGGCCGCACCGCGCGCGGCCACTGACCCCCGTCCCCTGATCCTCCAACCGCCAAACCCGGAAAATAACGCCATGGACCCACTATTGGACCCTATCACCGGCGACTACGCCGGCGGCTCCACCGACACCCTCGCCAATGCCGTCTACCTCCGTCTGATGACCCCGCTGGGCGGCTGGTGGGCCGACCCGACGCTGGGCTCGCGCCTGCATGAGCTGTCCCGCAGCAAGGACAGCAGCCGCATCGACCTGTTGGCCTGCCAATACGCCGAGCAGGCACTGCAGCCGCTGCTGCAGGATGGCCGCGCCAGCCGCGTCCAGGTGTCGTCGCAGCGGCAAGGCCCCGGCCGGCTGCTCCTGAACATCGAAGTCGCCGAAACCGGCGGCCACATCCGCCATTTCCAACACCAAGTGAGGATAGCCTGATGCCCCTGTCCACTCCCGATTTCGCCAGCATCCGCGACACGCTGCTGCGAGACCTGCAAAACCTGCGCGCCGATGCCGACATCGCGCCGGACAGCGATTACTTCGTCCGCGCCAGTTCGGTGGCCAGCGCAGTGGAGGGCCTGTACCAGCACCAGAGCTGGATCGCCCGCCAGATCTTCCCCGACACCGCCGACAGCGAATATCTGGAGCAACACGCCCTCCTGCGCGGCATCGTGCGCAAGCCAGCCACCGCGGCCAGCGGCACGCTGAGGATCAGCGGCGACGCCGGCGTCGTCGTCACCGGCAGCCTGCAGCTGCGCGTGGGCGAGCAGCTGTACGCCACCCCGGCCACCAATCCCAACGGCAGCCCGTATTCGGTCCGGCTAGACGACAACAAGCAGGCCGAGCTGCCCATCTTCGCCAGCCAGGCCGGCGCCGCCGCCAACCAGCCGGACAATCTGCCGGTGGAGCTGATGCAGGCGCCGTCCGGCGTCAAACCCAAAGCGCTGCTGCTCAGCATGCGCAACGGTGTGGACGTGGAAGATGACGCGGCCCTGCTGGACCGGCTGCTGGAGCTGATCCGCCGCCCGCCGACCGGCGGCAACAAGCACGACTACCGCCGCTGGGCGATGGAAGTGAAAGGCGTCTCCGCCGCCTACGTCTACCCGCTGCGCCGCGGCCTGGGCACCGTGGACGTGGTGATCACCGCCAATGGCGACCTGCCGTCGCAGGAAATCCTCGCCAATGTACAAGCTCATATCGAGGATCTGCGTCCAGTCACCGCCAAGAGCTGTCTGGTGCTGGCGCCGACGCCGCGCCCGGTGGACATCGACGTGGAGCTCAACCTGGGCGGGGCGAGCCTGGACGCGTTCACGCCGCTGTTGCAGCAGACGCTGCAGGCCTACTTCGCCGGCCTCGCCCCGGGCGAACGGCTGGTCAAGAGCCGGATCGAGGCGCTGATCTCCGACCTGCCCGGCGTGCAGGACCGCAAGCTCAACTCGCCGGCCAACAACGTCGATCCCATCTCTGATCCCACCAAAGTGGAATGGCTGCGGCTGGGCAAACTGACAGTGGGGCTGCTGAAATGACGCCGCAACCACCCTATCAAGACTTGCTGACCCGGCTGCTGCCACCGGTCAGCTACAACCCGAACGGGCCGCGGCTGCAAGCCGAACTGGCCAGCGAAGGCGCGGCGCTGGACCGCACGCAGAACTCCGCCCGCCAGCTGGTCGGCGCCGTCACCCCTCAGCAAGCCGAGGCGATGCTGCCAGAATGGGAGCGGGTATGCGGCCTGACGCCGCAGTCCGACGCCACCTACCAGCAACGTAGGCAAGCGGTGCTGGCCAAGCTGGCCGAAACCGGCGGCCTGTCCATCCCCTACTTCATCCGGCTCGCCGCCGGCATGGGCTACAAGATCCAGATTGAAGAGCCACAGCCGTTCCGCGCCGGGGTCAACCGCGTCGGCGATCGATTATGGCCTGAGGACGTCATCTGGCACTGGCGGGTCACCGCGTTCGGCAGCAAGATTCAACCCTACCAATTCCGCGCCGGGCAATCGCTGGCGGGCGAACCGTTGTGCGCCTTCGGCGATCCCAGACTGGAAGAATTGTTCAACGACCTCAAACCCGCCCATACTCTCATCCGCTTCGCTTACCAGCCGTAAAGCCTCCCCAAACGCGCGCCCACGCGCGTTTTCTCCCCGCCTTTCCCTTCCTCTCGACGCCGAACCCACTCGGAGTCCCCGTCCCATCCTTTTCCAGGAGCGCCTCATGCAAGACCCGATCAAGCCCGTTCCCACGCCGGACCAGAAGTTCCACGATGGCAATCCCTCCACTGGCGAGCTGGGCACTGTTGTCTCCGCCGACTGGCTGAACACCGTGCAATCTGCTCTCCAGGCCACCCAGCAGGAAGTGCTGTCAGTGATCAACAGCAACAACGGCCAGCAAGCCGATCCGGCGCGCCAGGACCAGCTAGTGCAGGCGATCAAACAGCTGGCCTGGGGCGGCAATGCCAAGCCGACTACCCTGGCGGGCTACGGCATCGCCGATGGCCTGACCCTGCGGCCGCAACTGGGCGACAGGGTCGACTTGAACAACATCGCCGACGACGGCCTGTATCACAATCCCGCCAACGCTTACGCCGCCAACGGCGCCAACTACCCGGCGCCGTACGCCGGCTTGCTGTTTGTCTTTGCCGACGGCGAGATGGTCTACCAACAGTATCAGTGCTACAACAACGCCGGTTGCTGGTACCGTTGCCGCTACCGCGGCAACTGGAGCCAATGGCAGAAGCTGGCCGACGCCGCCACCACGCTGGCCGGCTACGGCATCACCGACGGCGCGACCAAGGCCGAGCTGAAGGCGGCGGTGGACGGCCTGGTCAGCGGCGCGCCGGGCGCGCTGAACACGCTGCAGGAACTGGCGGCAGCGCTGGGCAACGACAACAACTTCGCCTCCACCATCACCAACAAGCTCGCCGGCAAGGCCGACAAGTCCAGCTCGCTGGCTGGCTACGGCATCAACACGCTGGCGCTATCCACGGCTCAGACCGCGCAGATCATCAAAACCACGCCCAATAACTACGACAACAGCCTCTACACCAACGGCACCCTGGAACTGCGCTCCACCGGCACCGACTTCCCATCGCTGGGTCTGCACCGTCCCGGCAACAGCGCGGTGGCGCTGGTTCATAAAGGCTATGGCAACGATACCCTGATGCTGAAGGAGGCTTCCGGCGGCGAATATCGCGTCTGGCACTCCGGCAACGATGCCTCTTTCATCAAGAGACGCCGCTATCGCATCAGCGTTGACGATAAAACCTCCCTCGACGACGCCATCACCGCTTGCGAGACCGGCTTCAACTACGGCACCTCCAGCGGGGTCAACGGTCCCTACATCGCTTTCGGCGGCCTGGGAGAGGCAAGCAGCAATCTCAATTACCCCTGCCAACTGACCGCCGATTACACCACCGGCTACGTGATGCGCTTCCGTACCCGAAACGATGACGCCAACCGTTGGAATCCTTGGCATACCTTGATTCATGACGGCCACTTGACCGGCCAGGTCGCTTTCTTCGCGATGGCCACCCCGCCCGATGGTTGGCTTCCGGCTAATGGCGCAGCGATCAGCCGCAGTACGTTCGCTTCTCTATTTGCCGCCATCGGCATCACATACGGCGCCGGCGATGGCACCAGCACCTTCAACCTTCCCGACCTGCGCGGAGAGTTTGTGCGCGGCTGGGATGCCAACGTGGATCAGGGCCGGGTATTTGGCTCCAAGCAGAAAGGATCGCTGGTCATTCATAACGACGACCAAGACACCTACGCGGGCGGCATCATCAACAATATGACCAACAAGGCTGTACGCGATGTCGCGGGCTATGACTTTGTGCCCGAAGTGAAGGATTACACCAGCGGGCTGGTTATCAATAACCTGACCCTGCTCAACCAGCAAACCATCAGCCAAGTCTTCGCTGGCAATCCTCAAAACTGGATGTACATGACCCGCCCCCGCAACATCGCCCTGCTCCCCTGCATCAAGTACTAAGGAAACCGCCATGCAAGACAACAAAACCGTCTACGACTACCACCCGCAAACAGGGGAGTATCAAGGTCCTATCGCAGCTACACCCTCTCCGTTGGAACCCGGCGTCTGGCTGCTGCCCGCCCACAGCACCGAGTTGCAGCCGCCGGTCGCCGCCGAACGCCAGACTGCCGTCTTCCACGACGGCGGCTGGACCGTGGCGCCGGACTGGCGCGCCGTCAAACTGTGGAGCATCGAGACTGCGCAATCCGTCCAGGCTCGCCTGGGAGATACGCCCGACAGCCTGCGCGCCACGCTGCTTCAGCCCTGCGACTTCCCGGTCTGGGACGGCAAGAACTGGGCAATCAACAAAACCGCCCAAGCCGCCGCGCTGGCGCAAAAAACCGACTCCGAGCTGAAGCAGCGCCTGGCCGACGCCTACGCCGCCCGCCGGCCGCTGGAAGATGCCGAGTCCATCGGCATCGCCACCGCCGACGAGCTGCAAAAGCTGGCCGCCTGGAAACGCTACTGTGTGGATCTGTCCCGCCTGCCGGACCTTGCGATGTGGCCGCGGCTGGTGGAGGGCGACTGGCCCAAGCAGCCTGCTTAAAAACCTAGCTCGCGACACCTGGAAACGGCAGCCCCACCCTGCCGTTTTTCGCGCTTGCCGCACTGACATCCGTCCACTGAGCCACCGCCTCCGCTTCCCGCACAATCACCGTCATTCCGAATCAGCGACATCTGTCATCGGCCCCGGCGGCCGATTTCTCTTTACCCGCGGGAGGCGCCCCACATGCAAAACCAGCTTAAACCCATCAACAGCTCGGACGGCCAGTTCCAGGATGGCAACCCTTACACCGGCGCGCTCGGCACCGTGGTCACTTCCGAGTGGCTGAACGGCGTGCAATCGGCGGTTCAATCCACGCAGCGCGAATTGCTGAAGCTGCTGCAAGACAGCAAGCAGGACCCCGACTCCAATCGCGACGACCAATTGCTGCAAGCGGTGCGCAACATCGCCTGGGGCGGCAACGCCAAGCCCGCCACATTGGCCGGCTACGGCATCGCCATCGCCAGCCAGGCCGAAGCGGAAGCCGGCACAGACAACGTCAAGGCTATGACGCCGCTGCGCGTGGAGCAGGCGCTGAACGCCGCCGGCCTGTCCGGCTACGCCAAAAATATCACCAACGGATCGCTGCAAACCGTGCGTCCCAACGGCATCTATCACGTCGACGCTTTCGGTCAAGTCAGCGGCGCGCCGGAGAAAAGCAACGGCATGCTGTTGACTAGCTTCCTCAGCGACAAATGGGGCAGCCAGGTCTACTGGATGTGGGGCGGCGCCACTTATGAACAGCGGCTGGAAAACGGCAACTGGCTACCTTGGGTAAAGCTGCTGAAAACCGGGCAGCAAAGCACCCTTGCCGATTACGGCATCACCGACGGCGCCAGCAAAACCGACCTCCAAACTGCGGTCAACAATCTGGTCGCCGGCGCGCCGGATGCGCTGAATACGCTGCAAGAACTAGCAGCTGCGCTGGGTCGCGATCCCAACTTCGCCGCCACCATCACCAACCAGTTGGCTGGCAAGGCAGGCAAGGCCACCACGCTGGCCGGCTACGGCATCGCCGATGCCGCCGCCAAGAACGGCGACGCAAGCCAGGCATTCAATGTCGCGCCCGCCACTCAGGGCCAACATGCGGTTCAGATGAGCCAACTGTTCGGCGGCCTCAGGGGCATGCAGCAGTTCACCGCCAGCAGCGCATTCACGGTGCCGCCCAGCGTGACGCGGTTATACGTGACGCTGGTCGGCGGCGGCGGCGGCGGCGCGGGGGCAATCTCTGGCGCGCCCTATACCCCCGGCGGCGGCGGGGCTGGGGGCGTTCTTTTCAAGACTCCCCTCGCCGTCACCCCGGGACAGACCATCCCGCTGACGATAGGCGCCGGCGGCGCCGGCGGAATCGGCTCCGGCAACGGCGGTACCTATGCCAACAGCACAGGCGGGGCCGGTGGCACCACCACCTTCGGCAACCTGAGCATTGGCGGCGGCGGCGGCGGCGCTTGCCAACCCTCTCATTCGAACGGAGGCGCTCCCGGCAGCACATCTCTGGCCGGCTATGGCGGCCCCGGCAGCGATTTGCCGAATACGCGGCCCGACGGCGGCGCGGGCGGCTCCAATATCTTCAGCGCCCCCTCATTTGCCGGCCATGGACCGCAACCCAGTGTTTTGTATGGCGGCGGCGGCGGCGGCGGTCGAGCTGCCACATATAACTACAATGGCCAGATCGGCGCATCCGGCTTAGTCATCGTTGAATGGTAGGAGGAATCATGAACAACGCGCAGCGCTATATGCTGATCGATCAAAACAGCAACGTGATCAATGTGGTGATGTGGGACGGAGGTGATGGCTGGCAGCCCCCCAGCGGGCTCCAAGCCATTCCTTCGGATAACGCCGGGCCTGGCTGGACCTACAAAAATGGGACATTCACGCCTCCCACCCCGCCGGCACCTAAGGCTCTGACCGCGGAACAAGCCTGGGCCATATACCAACTTCAAGCCCAGTCGGCCCTTGCCGATTCAGACAAAACCATCCTGCGCTGCTATGAAGCCGGCGTGTCGGTTCCGTCTCCATGGGCAAGCTATCGCAAAGCTCTGCGCAACATCATCAGCGCAGGCGCTGGCAATGCATCCGAACCGCTTCCCGCTCGGCCGGAGTATCCCGCCGGGACATAGCTTGACCCCACAAGTAATCGCCTGGCCCGTCACATGGGCTAGGCGGATATGGCCCGGCGTCTTGACGACATCAAACAACAACATACACGTTAGCGTTTGATGCCGGAAAACCGCCGCGCTTCATTACCTTTCCCCTGCCATACCACAGGCCTTCTCTGACGGAGCCCACTGAAATCCGTCCACTGCTTCCGTCATCCGCTCTCCCGCACAATCACCGTCATTCTCAAACAACGACATCCGTCATCGGCCCTGCGGCCGATTTTTCTTTACCCAGCGGGAGGCGTTTTCCATGCAAGACCTTAAACCCATCAACAGTCCCGATAGCCTGTTTCACGACGGCAATCCCGCCACCGGCGAGCTAGGCACCATCGTCGCAGCCGACTGGCTGAACGGCGTGCAATCGGCCGCGCAGGAACTGCTGACCGTGATCAAGAATAGCGGCCAGACCCCTGACTCGACACGCAAGGATCAGCTGCTGCAAGCAGTTCAAAATATCGCCTGGGGCGGCAACAGCAAGCCCACCACATTGGCCGGCTACGGCATCGCCATCGCTAGCCAGGCCGAAGCGGAAGCCGGCACGGACAACATCAAAGCGATGACGCCGCTGCGCGTCGAACAGGCGCTGAATGCCGCCGGCCTGTCCGGCTACGCCAAAAACATCACCAGCGGTTCGCTGCAAACCGTGCGCGCCAACGGCCTCTATCACGTCGATGCCACCGGCCAGGTCAGCGGCGCACCAGACAAATGCAACGGCATGCTGCTCACCAACTTCCTCAGCGACAAATGGGGCAGCCAGGTCTACTGGATGTGGGGCGGCGCCACTTACGAACAACGGCTGCAAGATGGCAACTGGCAGCCTTGGGTCAAGCTGCTGAAAACCGGGCAGCAAAGCACGCTGGCCGATTACGGCATCACCGACGGCGCCAGCAAAACCGACCTGCAAACTGCCGTCAACAATCTGGTGGCCGGCGCGCCAGGCGCGCTGAACACGCTGCAGGAACTGGCGGCGGCGCTGGGCAACGATGCCAACTACGCGGCCTCGATTACCAAGCAGTTATCGAATAAGGCCGACAAGGCCACCACGCTGGCTGGCTACGGCATCGCCGACGGCGCCACTTCGACCCAGGTCAATGCCGCCGCACCGGCTGGCATGGTCGCCTACTTCGCGATGAAAGACGCGCCTGCCGGCTGGCTAGTCGCCGACGGGCGGGCTGTTGCGCGCAAGGACTACCCGGCGCTGTTCACCGCGATTGGCGGCCTCTATGGAAATGGCGATGGCTCGACGACATTCGGATTGCCCAACCTTTGCGGCGAGTTCATCCGCGGCTGGGATAATGGTCGAGGCGTGGATACCGGCCGAACCATCGGTTCCAGCCAGATTTCTACCCAGTTGCTGGTCGACAATGATGGCTTGCAGACCGTGGGCGCCATCGATTGGTCTTCGAATAATCTGCCCGCACTTGGATATGAGCCGGCGCAAACCAATTCAGTCAATCTTCACTACGTCAATTCAACGACAACCAGTAGCCTCGCCGATTCCAGCCTTATTCGCTCTCTCCGCCCCCGCAATGTCGCCCTGCTCGCCTGCATCAAATGCTGATGTGACCATCCTCGACGTTCCACGTGAAACCGCGCCTCTAGCGCGGTTTTCACATGAAGCGGTTCAACGCAGCACCACCAGCGCGGTGCCGGCGCAGCTGACTGCCGCGCCTATCCAGGCCAAGGAAGGCGGTGGGCGTTTCAGTACCACCCACAGCATGGGCAGGATCAGCACCGGGCTTAGCGCCGACAGAATGCCCACCGTCGAAACATTCGCATGCTGCAATGCCAGCATGATCAGGGTCATGCCCAAGCCCAGCGCCACCAGGCCGTTCAGCGCGGTCTGGCCCAGCATCCGCGGCGTGTACGGGCCGCGGCTTTTCGCCAGTTTCCAGCCGCTGAGCCACAACAGATAATGGGCGCCGCAGCTGACGCCCATGCGCAGCGCCGACGCGGTCACCGGCTCCAGCCCGGCCGCCATCGCCGGCTTGGCGAAGAAAGTCCCCAGCGCCTGGCACAGCGCGGCGGCGAGGCCCAGCGCGACGCCGGCGGCCAGCTTGTCGTTGCGCTCCCAGGCGTGGGCGTCCACCTCGCGCCGGCCGAAGGCCACCGCCAGCAGCACCCCGCCGAACACCAGCACGCTGCCCAACATCGCGCCCGCGCTCAAGCGCTCGGACAGGAACAGCACGCCCAACAGCACCGAGAACACGGAATGGGTGGCGAACAACAAGCCGGTGCGGCGCGGCCCCAGCCGGTTCATCGACGCGAACATCACCGTGTCGCCGAGGAAAATGCCGGTCAACCCAGACAACAGCGCCGGCCACAAGCTGGCCGCGCTGATGGTATGCCAGCCGCCGGACAGCAGGCTGACGCCGCCCAGCACGATGGTCAGCAAGGTCAGCCGCAGGCGGGTGAAGGCGAAGGGGCCGAAATGGCGGGAAGGCGAGGCGCCGAGCAAGCCGCCCAGCGCCCAGCAGCCGGCGGCGCCGACCGCGGCAAGGTCATACAGCATCATTAGTCCAGTAAATAGATTTCCACCCGTTCCTCGCCCTTGCCGATATTGCGGCGCTTGAGGGCGATCCGCCCCACCTCGCCGCTGCGCTTGAGGTGGGTGCCGCCGCAGGGCACCCGGGCGAAGCCGGGCAGTTCCCAGTAGCGCCGCCCGGCCGCTTGGTCGGAAAAAGCGCTGACGATGGGCTGGTCGTCGTCGATCAGCCGCTGCGCGGCGGCGGCGATCTCGGCCAGCAAGGGCGTGATCGGCAGATCCAGCGCGAAGTCTATCCGCGCCTTGTCCTCGGCGATGTGGGCGCCGATCTTCTCCGCGTCTTCCATCTGCTGGCAGATCACTTCCAGCACCAGTTCGGCGGCGAAATGCAGCCGCATCAGCCGGTAGCGGCGCGGCCAGTCTATCTCCACCGCCACCGCGTCGCCGGCGCGCAAACCGTGACCGGCATCCAGCGTATAAGCGATGTCCGCCCCCTGTTTCTCCGCCAGCCGCACCGGATGGCCGGCGATGCGGCCGCTGTCGCTCTCCTGCCCGCCGGAGAAGGCGTAGAAGATGGTTTCCTCCAGCCACACCCGCTCGCCATCCACCCGGCTGACACGGGTGGCCAGCTCAGTCTGGTAGGGGTCATCCCAAAACTGCTTGCGCGTCACCGCCCGCCGCCTGTCTCAAATACACATCCTGATCCAGCCTCTCCATCATCCGCTCCGGCCGGTTCAGCGCGGTGAAGCCGTACTGCGCGTACAGGCCATGCGCGTCGGCGGTGGCCAGCATCATCCGGCGCAGGCCGGCCAGGTCCGGATGCGCCATCGCCGCCGCCACCAGCCGCTTGCCGATGCCCTGCCCCTGCCAGCCGTCCAGCACGAACACATCCGCCAGATAGGCGAAAGTGGCGCGATCGGTGATGGCTCGGGCGAAGCCTATCAGTTGGCCGTCGTCGGCATAGGCGCCGAAGCACAGCGAGTGCGCCAGCGAGCGCTCGAACACCTCGCGCGGCAAGCCGCGCGCCCAATACGATTCGCCCGACAGATATTGGTAAATCCGCTCCCGATCCAGCCGCGCCGGATCGCAGTCTATCGCCACCGCCATCGCCGTTTCTCGCCCCGATGAAAGTCCCAGCGTAAACAAATACCCGCCGCCAAACAAGCGTTTGGCATATAAACGGCAAGCAAATGTCCGGTGCGGGAAGATTTATGGCATTTTCCGCCAGCATCTCGCGCATCGCCCCGTTGCCAGCCGCGGCAAAAACTCGCAGGATAAGGGTTTGTCCACGGTAAGCCGCGCCATGTCCCTGCCCTTGCTGAGAAACTTGCTGTTCGCCCTGTTGCTGGCCGTGATCGCGCTGTGGTGCGCCGGCAGCTGGGGCCAGATGCCGCTGTTGACCGAAATCGCCATCTGGCTGGGCGACGCGTTGGTGATGGGCGGGGCCTACCTGCTGCCCACCGTCACCGCCACCCTGGTCAAAAGCCCGCGCCTGAAGCTGGTGGCGCTGATCAATGTGCTGGGCGGCTGGCTGATCGTGCCGTGGATCGCGGCGATGGCGCTGGCGCTGAAACGCGACGACCTGGCCTGATTTCAAGGCGACCCGCCGGACTACAGCGCGGGCGCCTGCAAACCGAGAGGAGAAGACTGTGTTCCAACATGTAGACGCCTACGCCGGCGATCCCATCCTGTCGCTGGTGGAAGCCTTCGGCAAAGATTCCCGCGAGACCAAGGTCAACCTCAGCATCGGCCTGTATTACGACGAAGCCGGCCGCATCCCGCGCCTGAAGGCGGTGGAGCAGGCCGAGGCGCTGCTGGCCTCCCAGCCGCAGCCGCCGTGCACCTATCTGCCGATGGACGGCATGCCGGCTTACCGCAGCGCCATCCAGGCGTTGCTGTTCGGCGCCGAGCATCCGGCGGTGAAAGACGGCCGCATCGCCACGCTGCAGACGCTGGGCGGTTCCGGCGCGCTGAAAGTGGGCGCGGATTTCCTCAAGCGCTATTTCCCGGCGTCCGGCGTCTGGGTCAGCGATCCGACCTGGGACAACCACGTCGCCATCTTCGAAGGTGCGGGCCTGGTTGTGGACCGCTATCCCTACTTCGACCCGGCCACCCGCGGCGTCGACTTCGCGGCGATGCTGGCCAAGCTGCAAACGCTGCCGGCCAAGAGCATCGTGCTGCTGCATCCGTGTTGCCACAACCCCACCGGCGCCGACCTCACCGACGCGCAGTGGGACCAGGTGGTGGAAGTGGCCAAAACCCGCCAGCTGGTCCCCTTCCTGGACATCGCCTACCAGGGCTTCGGCGCCGGTCTGGAGCAGGATGCCTACGCCATCCGCGCGATGGCCGACGCCGGCATCGCCTTCCTGGTCAGCAATTCCTTCTCCAAGATTTTCTCGCTGTACGGCGAGCGCTGCGGCGGCCTGTCCGTGGTGTGCGAAACCGCCGCCGAAGCGGCGCTGGTGTCCGGCCAGCTGAAGGCCACCGTGCGCCGCAATTACTCCAGCCCGCCGACGCACGGCGCCAAGGTGATCGCCACGGTGCTGAACAATCCGGAGCTGAAGGCGCTGTGGGTATCTGAGGTGAACGAGATGCGCGAACGCATCCAGGCGATGCGCGGCGTGCTGGTGCGGGTGCTGAAGGAAGCGCTGCCCGAGCGCGATTTCGGCTACCTGGTGAACCAGCGCGGCATGTTCAGCTACACCGGCTTCAGCCAGGCCCAAGTGGACAAACTGCGCGAGCAGTTCGCCGTCTATCTGGTGGGCAGCGGCCGCATGTGCGTGGCCGGCCTCAATGCCGCCAACGCGCCCTACGTGGCCCAGGCCTTCGCTCAGGTTCAGTAAGGCCAAGCCTTTCCTGCCACGGCGGGCTCGTCGCGATGCGGCGCCCGCCGTTTTTCATTGCGGCACGCGGTGGCCAGAACCCGGTTCTGGCCGGAAGCGGCGTCTGCGGCGATAAAAAAACCGGCCCCGCAAGGCCGGTTGTACGCCGAATCAACCGCTTACCACACCTCGCCGGGTCGCCAGTCGGTTTCCAGCGACGCGCTGATGTCCAGCGCCGACGGCGTATGGAACAAGCGATAGATCATCACTTCCTCTTCAGGCGTCTCCACCAGGCCTTCCCGGTGCTGGTAGGCCAAGGGCCCCAACCACAGCTCCCAGCCGCGGCGGGCGTAGAAATCCGCCTCGGACGGCGACAGCGCGGCGATGTCGTAGTCATCGCCGATCAAGGCCGGAATGGTGGACAACACCGCGCAGCCATAGCCCTTGCCCTGCCGGTCCGGCAAGGTGGCCATCGCCTCCACATAGGCGGAACGAAGCGGCGGCAAGCCTTCAGCGCGCAATTCGCGCGGCAGCCAGGCGGCATGGCTGACCAGCTCTCCCTCGTCGCTGACCATCAGATGCGTGGCGTCGCCCAATAGCTCCATATACGGCGAGAAATCCTCCTCGTAAGCCTGAGAACACAGGTTCAGGATGTGGTCGCGCTGCTGCGTAGTCAGATCGCGGTTGGGCACAACCGTGAAGCTGAGCGTGGACATATCGGTCATGGCGGGCTCCTATCGTCGAAAAACAAGAGCGGCTGACGCAAACCTCCGATGCCGGTTCGCTGACGCAGGCAAGCGCCATGCGACAGGAGCGATGCGGCATCGGGAGTCTGGCCGGCCTCTCGAAAGAGGGCCAGGGGCACCAGCGGCTGAGACTCCGCCGCGCCGGCAGGGTTCAGTCCACCTGCCCTTCCATCCAGTCCGGCGGATACCGCCCGCCGGACACGTGACGGTGGAAAGACGAGTACGGCCAATCCCGCACCCGCTGGGTCCAACCGTGCCGGACCGGGCTGTAATGCAGGAAATCCAGATGGCGGGACAGCTCTTCCACCCCGGCCACCCGCCGCTGTTCATAGCGCGCTTGCCAAAGCGCGTCCCGCTCGCGGGGCGGACGTCCGTCGGCGCGCAAATAATGGGCGCCCACCAGCCGAGTCACCCGGCGCTTGATCTCGCGCCAGCGCGAACCGTGGTCGGCGTCGCCGGCCGGCAGCGTCCAGATCGCGTGCATCCGGTCCGGCAACAGCACCCAGCCCTCGATCCGGAACGGCCGCGCCGCGCGCACGGCGACGATGGCCCGCCGCAGCGCGATACGGACCATCTCGTCGGTAAGCACCGCATGCTGGCGCGTGGTGGCCACGGTAAAGAAGAAACACGCGCCCGCCGCGACTCCGGGAGGGAGAGGGGACATCGCAGGCCCCTGGCAAAAGGAACCAGCGTAACGGAAATGGTGAGATCGGGGGACCGGCCGAAAGCCGGGGCAAACTGCATGCTCACGGTAGAAAACGTTGCCTATCAAGTGTTCACAAGGTTAGCCGTCCAACTCGTCCTGCTTTTTTACAAGCGCGCCAATCGCGACCAAAAAAGCGATAAAGCAGATCAAGAAGGCCTGCTCATTGAGCAACAGCGGGACATACAAGTACAACGCTCCCTTGGAAACCATGCCTGGCGAGCAATTCCGCGCCCCAGCAATCAGCGGAGCCGCCGCGATAGCAGTACAGACGCCTGACGCAAGTAGGTGCGGCAGTCCTATCTTTTCGGCAGAAATCGAGTTCCAGATATTTAGGCAGGTAAAAAACGAAACCGCGGCGATCATGTTCAACGGCGCCAAGACCGCGGCGGCATACACCAGCGCAGCCGGCGTTCCCCATTGCCTGAGGCATGCGCCACCCCATCCCTCCATCCAGAATGACAATATCAATATCGAGACGGCATTGATCAGAAACATCCATATCAAGAACTGCTTCAGCCGGTCTGCCATGGCTTCTCCCCGAAACATTACGATTGGTTGGCTCGCAATCAATGGTTTGTCTTGCATGACCATGACTCATTGTTTGCAACTCAAGCAAGCTTCAAAATACCGGAACCTGCCCAAGACAGAACCGGCATCAGTGCCATTTGCCGCGCAGCAGCGCACATAAGCATCAGCCACAGTACAAGGCCAATATTTTCCCAATCATGACACAGGCTAAAATGGGCGCACTCCATTCACGCAAGCCGCAATGAAGCCACATCCCCCCTCGGCCCAAACCAAGCCAAGCCTCCATAACCAACTCGCCAGCCTGCTCGCCCTCGCCGGACTCAGCTCCCCGGTCATGGCGGAGGCGTTACCCCGGATGGTCGACATCCCCGCGGGAGAATGGCAAACCGACGCCTGCCCGGGATGGAAAGAAGGACGTGTCTGCGATCCGGAAAAATACCTGCGGCAAACCCTGCAGATCGCGCCGTTCCAACTATCGGCTACCGCCGTCACCTTCACGCAATGGGATGCCTGCGTCGAAGATGGCGGTTGCCAAGAGCCCGACACCGGCTGGGCATACCAAACCCGGCCGAATCAACCTCCCTGCCAAGCCGACGGCCCATGCAACTACCCGTATGACGAGGGCTGGGGACGGGGTGATCGTCCAGTGATCCACGTCAGTTGGAAAGACGCGCAGCGCTACGTCGACTGGCTCAGCCAGAAAACCGGGCAGCGCTATCGCCTGCCGACATCGGAGGAATGGGAATACGCGGCGGCGGGCGGGTCCGCTACCCGTTTTGCCTGGGGCGCCAAGCTGGGGAAAAGCCGCGCCAACTGCGATGGCTGCGGCAGCCGCTGGGATGGCAAAAAGACCGCGCCGGTCGCGTCGTTCGCGCCCAACCACTTCGGCCTGTACGACATGGTCGGCAATGTCAGCGAATGGGTGTCCACCTGCGTGCCCATCCGCTCCAAACGGGGCGAGGACAACCAGACCTGCATGGCTTACCTATATCGGGGCGGCGCTTGGTCGTATGACGTCAAGTCGGTGGGTATCGATACCTACAACTGGATATATCCGGACTTCCGCGCCAATTACATAGGTTTCCGCGTCGCACGCTGAGCATCCGGCACTCGCCATGCAGACAAAAGGGCAAGCCATCCGGCCTACCCTCGCGACTTACATTTGACGGTGCGTCGCCCTTTCGGGTGACGCACCCTACCCATCCACGTTACAGCGACGGCAATACCTCGCCATCCACCAGGCCATTGAAACGGCCGCTGGCCACCAGCGTGGCCGCCTTCTCGATGTCCGGCGCGAAATAGCGGTCCTTGTCGTAGAACGGCACCAGCTCGCGCAGCATGCCCTTGGCCGCCTCCAGCTTGTCGCTGGACTTGTGCGGCGCGCGGAAGTCTATGCCCTGGCAGGCCGCCAGCAGCTCAACACCTAGAATGCCGGCGGTGTTGCCGGACATGTCGCGCAGGCGGCGGCCGGCAAAGGTAGCCATCGACACATGGTCTTCCTGGTTGGCGCTGGTGGGCAGGCTGTCCACCGAAGCCGGGTGCGCCAGCGACTTGTTCTCGCTGGCCAGCGCGGCCGAGGTCACCTGGGCGATCATGAAGCCGGAATTGACGCCGCCGTTGTTGACCAGGAAGGGCGGCAGCTTGGACAGATTGCTGTCGATCAACAGCGCCATCCGGCGTTCGGACAGCGAGCCGATTTCGGCAATCGCCAGCGCCAGATTGTCGGCGGCGAAGGCCACCGGCTCGGCATGGAAGTTACCACCGGACAGGATGTCGTTGTCGCCGGCGAACACCAGCGGGTTGTCGGACACCGCGTTGGCCTCGACGTGCAGCACCTCGGCGGCGTTGCGAATCTGGGTCAGGCAGGCGCCCATCACCTGCGGCTGGCAGCGCAGGCTGTACGGGTCCTGCACCTTGCCGCAGTTTTCATGCGACTGCTCGATCTGGCTGTGCGCCAGCAGCTCGCGGTACAGGCGGGCGGCGTCGATCTGGCCCTGGTGGCCGCGCACTTCGTGGATGCGGGCGTCGAACGGGGTGCGGCTGCCCAGCGCGGCCTCCACCGACAGGCTGCCGGCCACGGTGGCGGACACGTACAGGTCTTCGGCGGCGAACAGGCCTTCCAGCGCGAAGGCGGTGGAGGCCTGGGTGCCATTCAGCAGAGCCAGGCCTTCCTTCGGCGCCAGCGTGATCGGCTCCAGGCCGGCGGAGCGCATCGCCACCGAGCCCGGCACGCGCACGCCGTCGACGAAGGCCTCGCCCTCGCCGATCAGCACCGCGCTCATATGCGACAGCGGCGCCAGGTCGCCGGACGCGCCGACCGAGCCCTTCTGCGGAATCACCGGGTAGATCTGGCGGTTGAACAGCGTCACCAGCGCGTCGATCACTTCGCGGCGGATGCCGGAGAAGCCGCGCGCCAGCGAGTTGATCTTCAGCGCCATCACCAGGCGCACGCTGCTGTCTTCCATCGGCGCGCCGATGCCGGCGGCGTGCGACAGCACGATGGAGCGTTGCAGCAGCTCCAGCTCGTCGGTGGCGATCTTGGTGCTGGCCAACAGGCCGAAGCCGGTGTTGATGCCATAAACGGTGCGGCCCTCGGACAACACGCGCGCCACTGTCGCGGCAGAAGCGTCGATGGCGGCGTGGCTGGACGGGTCCAGCTGCAGTTGCAGGCCGGTTTCACGTGAAACGCGGCGCAGGTCGGCCAGCGTCAGCCGGCCCGGTACGATGTTGAGGATGCTCATGGCTTCTGTCTCTCTATGCTTCTCTATGTTCTGTTGTTGCGCGATCTAGCCCAGACGGGACCAGATCAGGGTGACGCTTTCTTTCAGCCCTTGTCCGGACAGCTTCAAGCGCCCGTCAGGCAGCTTCTCCACTTCGCGGCGCATGGTCTGGCCGATCACCGCCGGCGCGTTCGATTGCAAGGCGGTGTGGTAGACCACGCCCGGCGCTTCGCCCAGCCGCCAGCGTCCGGTGTAGAAATTGGACACCCGCTGGGCGTCCTCCGGGCTGGGATCTGCCAAAGGTTGGCGGTTCTGCGCGACGCTGACGTAGCCGCTGGCGGTGTAGATCAGCGTGCCGCTTTGCTCGCCCGGCCAATGGAAGGCTTCGCCGCTTTCGCGGTGGACGATGAATTCGTCCAGCTTCCATTCGCCGATCAAGTCGTCTGCCTGCATTTCGCTTCTCCTGTGACGCGACAGGCGGAACGCCCCGCCGGGGCGCCCGCCCTACCCGCTTACTTCAACATCGGCAGATCCAAGCCCTGTTGCTTGGCGCAATCCACCGCGATCTCGTAGCCGGCGTCGGCGTGGCGCATCACGCCGGTGCCCGGGTCATTGCGCAATACGCGGCCCAGCCGCTCGGACGCGGCATCCGTCCCGTCGCAGACGATGACCACGCCGGAGTGCTGGCTGAAGCCCATGCCCACGCCGCCGCCATGGTGCAGCGAGACCCAGGTGGCGCCGCCGGCGGTGTTGAGCAAGGCGTTGAGCAACGGCCAGTCGGATACGGCGTCGGAGCCATCCTTCATCGATTCCGTCTCGCGGTTAGGCGAGGCGACGGAGCCGGAATCCAGATGGTCGCGGCCGATGACGATGGGCGCCTTCAATTCGCCGTTCTTCACCATCTCGTTGAAAGCCTGGCCCAGGCGGGCGCGGTCTTTCAGGCCCACCCAGCAGATGCGCGCCGGCAGGCCCTGGAAGCTGATGCGCTCCTTGGCCATGTCCAGCCAGTTGTGCAGGTGCGGATCGTCGGGGATCAGCTCCTTCACCTTGGCGTCGGTCTTGTAGATGTCTTCCGGATCGCCGGACAGCGCCACCCAGCGGAAGGGGCCGATGCCCTCGCAGAACAGCGGGCGCACATAGGCCGGCACAAAGCCGGGGAAGTCGAAAGCGTTGGCCACGCCCTCTTCCAGCGCCATCTGGCGAATGTTGTTGCCGTAGTCCAGCGTGGCCGCGCCGCGCTCTTGCAGCGTCAGCATCGCGCGCACCTGCACCGCCATCGACTTCTTGGCGGCGGCGGTGATTTCGGCAGCGGCGGTCTTCTGCTTGTCGCGCCATTGGGCCACGGTCCAGCCCTGCGGCAGATAGCCGTGCACCGGGTCGTGGGCCGAGGTCTGATCGGTGACCACGTCCGGGGTGATGCCGCGCGCCACCAGTTCGGCGAACACATCGGCGGCGTTGCCCAAGAGGCCCACCGACACCGCCTTGCCCGACTGCTTGGCGTCTTCGACGATGGCCAGCGCCTCGTCCAAGGTGGTGGCCTTGCGGTCTACGTAACGGGTTTTCAGGCGGAAATCGATGCGGGTTTCGTCGCATTCGACGGCGATCATGGAGAATCCCGCCATGGTGGCGGCCAAGGGCTGCGCGCCGCCCATGCCGCCCAGCCCGCCGGTCAGAATCCAGCGGCCTTGCGGCTTGCCGCCGAAGTGCTGGTTGGCGACGGAGAAGAAGGTTTCGTAGGTCCCTTGGACGATGCCTTGCGAGCCGATGTAGATCCAGGAGCCGGCCGTCATCTGGCCGTACATCATCAGGCCCTTTTTATCGAGCTCGTTGAAGTGCTCCCAGTTGGCCCAGTGCGGCACCAGGTTGGAGTTGGCGATCAGCACCCGCGGCGCGTTTTCGTGGGTCTTGAACACGCCGACCGGCTTGCCGGACTGCACCAGCAGCGTTTCGTCGTCCTCCAGCCGCTGCAAGGTTTCCAGGATCTTGTCGTAGCATTCCCAATTGCGGGCGGCGCGGCCGATGCCGCCATACACCACCAGGCTTTGCGGATGCTCGGCCACTTCGGCGTCCAGATTGTTCTGGATCATCCGGTAGGCGGCTTCGGTCAGCCAGCTTTTACATGTGAGCTGGTTGCCGCGCGGCGCGCGGATGTGGCGGGAAGCGTCAAAACGCGGGTCAGTCATGGTTCTCTCTCCTCTGTTTTCCTTGAATCGCGCGATGGTCAACGGCGCAGGTGGCGGCTCAGGCTCCAGGCCAGCCGCGCCGCCGCCTTGGCGCCATGGCTGTCGATATCGAATGCGGGATTGAATTCCACCAGGTCGGCGCCGGCGAGCTTGCCGCTCTTGGCGATGCGGCCGGCCAGCGCCTCCACCACGGCGATGTCCACGCCGTAGCCGGCCGGGGCCGACACCGCCGGCATCTGCGCCGCCGGCAATACGTCCAGATCGATGGTCAGATAGACGGCGTCGACGCTGTCGAGAAACTCGGCCAATTGGCCGCGGATGTCGGCCAGCTGCCAGCCGTTCATGTCAGTGTCCAGCCGCCATTCGGCGCCCAAGCGGCGGGCGGTATCGAACAAGGCCTGAGTGTTGGCGGTTTCGGCCACGCCCAGGCACAGGTAACGGAATACGCGGCCGTGGCGGGCACAATCGGCGGCGATCTGCGCGAACGGCGTGCCGCTGGTGGCCTCGGGAGCCTCGCGCAGGTCGAAATGGGCGTCGAAATTGACCACGCCGATGCGCTTGTCCGGATGCGCGGCCGATAGGCCCAGCCAGTGGCCGTAGGCGGTCTCGTGGCCGCCGCCCAGCACCAGCGGCAGATGACCGGCGGCGATGACCTGCGCCACGCGCTCGCCCAGGCGGCGCTGCGCGGCTTCCAGATCGCCGTCGGCGCAGGCGACGTCGCCGGCGTCGTACAAGGGCAAGGTCGGGTGCCAGGCCAAGTTGGCCAGCGCCTTGCGCAGCGTCTGCGGGCCGCCGGCCGCGCCGACGCGGCCCTGGTTGCGGCGCACGCCCTCGTCGCAGGCGAAGCCGATGATGGCGATGCCGGGCGCGCCGTTCTCAGGCAAAGCCTGCACCGCCTGATGCCAGCGCTTGGCCGCCTCGCCTTCTGCCGCGTCCACGCGGCCGGTCCAGATTTTCATGTCCACCATGAGCAAGCTTCCTTTGTCGCCGTCCCGGCCGGAAGCTCGCAGCGTCCGGCGGGCCGAACGGTAATCAGTCGATGTATTGAGTCGCGCCGCGGAACACCCGCTGTTTCAGCAGCGGCACGCCCACGCTGTAGGCCAGTTCGGCCGGGTGGGCGATGTCCCAAACCAACAGGTCGGCGACGCAACCGGCGGCCAGCCGGCCATGGGTGTCGCCGCGGCCCAGCGCCCGCGCCGCGTGGCGGGTAACGCCGGCCAGCGCCTCTTCCGGCGTCAGGCCGAACAGCACGCAGGCCTGGTTCATCGCCAGGCGGATCGATGCGAACGGGCTGGTGCCGGGATTAAGATCGGTGGACACCGCCATCGGCACGCCGGCGGCGCGCAGCTTGTCCACCGGCGGCTTTTGCGTTTCGCGCAGGAAATAGAAGGCGCCGGGCAGCAGCACCGCCACCGTGCCCGCGCGTTTCAGCGCTTCCACGCCGGCGTCGTCCAGATATTCGATGTGGTCGGCCGACAGGCCGCCGAACTCGGCCACCAGTTCCGCGCCGTGGAGGTTGGACAGCTGCTCGACATGGCCCTTCACTTTCAAGCCATGCGCGCGCGCCGCCTCGAACACCCGTCGGGTCTGCGCCGGCGTGAAGCCCACCGATTCGCAGAACGCGTCCACCGCCTCGGCCAAGCCCGCCCGCGCCGCCACCGGCAAGATGGACTCGACCACCAGATCGATATAGCCGTCGGCGTCGCCGGCGTATTCCGGCGGCACCGCGTGGGCGGCCAGCAGCGTCGCCGCCACCTCTACCGGCAAGGACGCCTCCAGCCGCCGCGCGGCGGACAGCTGCTTCAGCTCGTCGGCCTGGGTCAAGCCATAGCCGGACTTGATCTCCACCGTGGTCACGCCTTCAGCCATCAAGGCCTTCAGCCGCGGCAGGCTGGCCAGCGCCAGCTCCTCCTCGTCCAGCCAGCGCGTGGCGCGGACGGTCGAGACGATGCCGCCGCCCTCGGCGGCGATCTGCTGGTAAGGCACGCCGGTCAGCCGTTTTTCCCACTCCGCCGCGCGGCTGCCGCCGTACACCAGGTGGGTGTGACAATCGATGAGGCCCGGCGTGACCCAGCGGCCCTGCAGATCGAACACCTCGCCGTCAAAGGCTGCTGCGTCGATGCCGGCCTGCGGCAGCACCGCCTCGATGTGGCCGTCGCGCAACAGCAGCGCATGGCCTTCCAGCGCGCCATAGGGCGCGTCATGGACCGGGTCCATGGTGGCCAGCCTGGCGTTGAGCCACAGGCTGGGACGGTGGGGATGGGGAACGTTCATGGTCGTCCTGCCGGGTTATTTGTATATACATTTAATCGCCTGGACTTCCGGTGTCAAGCATTGAGAGATTTCTTTTCCCAGACTGTCTCACGCAAGGCACTGATGTTGCATGGCAATAAAAAACGACCGCTTATCAAGCGGCCGTTTTTGTTTGGGATTGTCGGTTAATTGTATATACCGTTTACTTCTTCACCCGCGTCTGCGAACGCAGTTTGTAACGCAGCCCCGGATGGGTGAGCCGGGCGAAACTGACCAGCTTCTTGTGCGACCAGGTCCGGCGCAGCACCAAGAGGCAAGGCTCGGCGGCGGCGATGCCCAGCAAGGCCTGCTCGGCCGCCCCCGGCAGCACCGCTTCCACGCTATGCTCGATATCGGTGAGCGGGCAACTCTGCATCAGGTAGTCGTTGGGCGTGCGCTCGGAGAAATCCTGCCGCAGATAATCGGGCGCGAAAGCCGGGTTGACGTAGCGATCCTCCAGCTGGATCGGCACATCGTCCTCGCAATGGACGATCAGCGAGTGATAAACGGCGCCGCCGGCGCGCACGCTGAGCCGCAGCGCTACCTCTTCGCTGGCCGGCGCCGCTTCCAGCAGGATCACATGGGCGGTGTGGCGATGGCCGCGCGCTTCGATTTCGGCGGCGATATTGTTGATGTCCAGCAGCGGCGACTCCGCCTTGCGCTCGGCGACATAGGTGCCGTCGCCGGCGAAGCGCAGCAGGATGCCGGCTTCGGCCAGATCGCGCACCGCCTTGTTGACCGTCATGCGCGACACGCCGAACTGCCGCGCCAACTCCAGCTCCGGCGGAATCTTGCAGCCGGGCAGGAAATGGCGGTCGCGAATGCCGGACAGGATGTAGTCCTTGATGCGCTGGTAACGGGGTTGGGCGGCGTCTGACACCTTGGCTCCAGTCTTGACGGGAATGAGCGATTGTAGCGCGAGCGGCCGCATCGCTGGCTGATCCAGCGCAGATAAAGGGAGGCGAAACCATGATGACCCTGCCGCAATGGCTGGCGGCCTACGACGAAAGCCACCGCCATCCGTTCAACATCGCCATGCACAAGCTGTGCGTGCCGCTGATCGCGCTGTCGCTGCTGGGCATTCTGATCGTGCTGCCCGGCCCGCTGCCCTGGGCCTGGCTGGCGGCGCTGGCCGCCGTGGCCTGGTACTGGAGGCTGTCGCGCGCGGCGGCGCTGGTGATGGCTGTGTTCGGCGGCCTGGCGCTGCTGCTGTTGACTATCGCCCAAAGCCAGGGCCTGCCGCTGGGCGTCGTCTCGCTGCTGGTGTTCGCGCTGGCCTGGGCTGGCCAGTTCGCCGGCCACGCGCGCGAAGGCAAAAAGCCGTCGTTCACCCAGGACCTGCAATTCCTGCTGATCGGCCCGCTGTGGACGCTGCGCGCGCTATGGCGGCGGCTGGGCTTGATCGAATGACGCGCTGAACCGCGCCGCCGCGCGCTATCATCGGTCTTTTCCCGATCCCGATGGAGCGCGCGATGTTCCTACCGCAAGGCCTGAGCCTGGCTACCCTGGCGCCCGGCGTCGACCAAATCCTGCTGGCCGGCGACGGCTTCTCCGCCCGCATCGCCCTGCTGGGCGGCCAGTTGATCGACTACCGCCGCGACGGCCAGCCGCCGCTGCTCTATCTGTCGCCGCAAACCGCCTATCAGCCCGGCAAGGCGATACGCGGCGGCGTGCCGGTGTGCTGGCCGTGGTTCGGCCCGCATCCATCCGATCCCGGCCAACCGGCGCACGGCGTCGCCCGCCAGCAGATTTGGACGCTGCGCGACGCCGGCTGCGACGGCCAAGTGTTCCACGTGAAACTCGACGGCCCGCGCCACGACGGACTCGCCGCCGAACTGGACTTCCGCATCGGCCCCGACGGCGCAAGCATCGCGCTGACCACCATCAACCATGGCGACGCCGCGCAAACCGTCAGCGCCGCGCTGCACAGCTATTTCGCTGTCTCTGACATCGACAGCGTCGAGCTGCTGGGCCTGGAAGGCGCCCCGGCCCACGACAAGGTGGCCGACGCCCGCGCCGCGCTGCCGGCCGGCCCGTTCCGCTTCGACGGCGAGGTGGACCTGATGGTGTATTCCGACCGCGCCGCGACGCTGTGCGACGCCGGCTGGCGGCGCGATGTCGTCGTCCAGCCGGAAGGCTCGGCCAGCACTGTGGTGTGGAACCCCGCGCCGGCCAAGGCGCAAAGGCTGGCCGACCTGCCGGACGAGGACTGGCGGCGCTTCGTCTGCGTGGAAACCGCCAACGCCGGCGACGACGCGCGCGCGCTGGCACCGGGCGAGCGCCACCGGCTGGCTTGCCGCCTGCATTTCTCTTGTCACGGCTAGGGGTTATAATCCCCAGTTCGAGACGGCCGCCGCGACCCTCCGGTCCGGCGGCGCTTTCCAGGCTATACGGACCTCAGCAATGGCACGACCAGACAAGATTTCCCGCTTCCTTCCGCTGACCTTCGCCAACGGCAACAGCGTGCGCCGTTTCGGCAAGCACTGCCCGCAGTGCCGCGCCATGGTGGGCGCCGAGCACATGGAAGGCCTGGCCAGCCTGATGCACGGCAAGATCTACCTGTCCGCCGAAGCCTGCTGTCCGCAATGCGAGCAACGCTTCCCGGTGGCCTGCGTGATCACCGACGACAAGCGCGTGCACCGCGTGCTGCTGCCGCTGTGGATGTTCCGCCTGTGGATGAAGTCCGCCACCCGCCACGATCCGCAGCCGATCAACAATGACAAGTGGGACCTGGAGCAGGCCGACAGCGCGCCCAAGGGCCTGATGCTGCCGGCCGACGCCGACGTGCTGCGCTCCGAGGAAATCCTCGGCCGCTTCCAGGGCGAGCCGATCAGCGCCTGGATCGAATACCAGGGCCAGCGCTTCGTGTTCGACCGCGCCGCCCCCGGCAATAATCTGGCGCTGGCCGCCAGCGAGCTGCTGCTGGAAGGCCGGCTGATCTACCGCCAGCAATGAGGCGGCGCTCCCCTGCCGCCGCTTTCGCGGCGGGCCGAGCCGGAACGCTCTAGAGCTTGTCCTTGCCATTCGCCGTCCGCCATACGCCAGGAGACGGCGGCGAATCCGGCTTCTTCGGCGGAGTTACGCCGCACACCCGGGCCAGCGTATCCAACGTTCGCGATACCGCCGCCATCGCCTCGTACACATCGACAGATCCCGCCGCGCCGCCATTTGCCTGGCGCTTTGTCGCATCGGCCCGCCATTTGCGGATGATCTGGCCAAGCATGGCTCGCTGCGCCAGCAAAATCTCCAATGCCTGCTCGTCGGACAATGCGCCCTCCCCCGCCTGCAGCGCTTTGCCGGCCCGCACGCTCCTCACTTCGTTTTGAATCGCGCTCATCTTTAACCTCCTCCAAAAGCTCCCGCGCCGGAACGCGCGTTTCGACCATTCAGCCATCCATGCCGCCGCCAGTTCCTCCGTCACCCAACAGCGCGGTGTTGGCTGTCTCGATCCGGAATCTCCCTCGTTGCCCGCATGAAAAACGGCCGGGAAACCCGGCCGTTTCGCGTTGCCAGCGGAACTCAGTGCACGCTGGCCGGGTAATGGCCGGCCACCCAACTCTCGAAGCGATCGAACATCGCCGCGTCGCCGGCAGCGTTGTCGGCGATCAGCTCCGCTCCGTGCACCAGACGGATGCGCGCGTCCAGCGCATCCGGATACTGCGCCGGATAGTCGCGGACGGCGGCGTCAGAGATCAACTTCTGCGCGCCGGCCCAGGCTTCGTCCACGCTCTGGTTGCAGCTGTCGGCCAGGTAGCGGGCGTTGAACGGCTCGCCGGTCAGGCGCAGCAGCGTGGCGTTGTGGTTGATGCTGTTGCCCGGGCCCCAGTAGTGCTCGGCCAGCAGCGGGCCGATGGCCGGGTTGTCGGTCAGGTAGCCGAACTTGCCGATGAAGTAGGCGCGGGTCTGGTACACCGCCATATTGGCCAACAGGTAGCCGTGGTAGGCGGCGGCCGATTCCTGGTTCAGCAGGTGCGGAATGGCCAGCAGCGGGCGCGGGCTGACGGCGATGCCCAGGATGCGCTGCTCGCTGTCGCGCGCCAGCTGCAGGATGCGCTCGGCGCTCAGCTCGCTCTCCGGCAGCGCGTACAAGGCGCGCTCAAAGTACGCCACCACGGCGATCGAGCGCTCGGCGTAGGCGGCGAACGGCTGCGTCGCCTCGATGCGGGCGCGGATCAGCTCGTCCGGAATCGCCTCACCCTGGCCGTTGCGGGCGTAACGCTTCAGCCAGTCGGCGTCGTCCAGCAGGCTGTCGCAGAACATGCTCTGGGTTTCGGCGTAGGCCATCGACGTCGGCGCGAACTCCTGCGAGAAGCACGGCGCGTTCTGCGTGACATTGGCGAAGTGGGCGGCGTGGCCACCCTCGTGGAACAACGTGTTGATCGCGCGCGCGCCGCTGCCCACCTGGTCCGGCTTGGCGTCGGCGGTGAAGTTGATCTGGCCGGCCACCCAGGTTTCGCCGTCGAAGAAGGACGGGATCGGACCGTGGCAGAAGCCGTTCTGATACTTGCCCTGGCGCTCGACCAGGTCCAACTGCATCGTCGCGCCGCGGTACTGGATGCCCAGGCGGCGGAAGCTCAACACCCAACGCTCGACGGCCTTGGCGAACGGCAGGAACGGGTCCATCTGGCGGGTGACGTCGCCGCTCATGTGGAAGCGCAGATTGTGCGCCTTGAGCGCGCCGTCGCCGTGCCTGACCTTCAGCTGGTCTAGCGCGCGCTGGTTGGCGTCGCGGGTGCGAGCCTCGAAATCGTCCAGAATCGCGAACAGCTGATCCGGCGTCATCTGCTCGTTCTTCTTCACCTTGTATTCAAAGTAGTCGGCGTGGCCCAGGCTGCGGGCGAGCGCGTTGCGCTTGTTGACGATGGCGATGAAGCCATTGTCCAGCGCCCAGCGCTCCAGGCCCATCAGCGCGTCGTGCGAGCTCTTGCGCGCCGCCTCGTCGCGGTTGGTGCCCATATTGGTGGACAAGCCGCTCAGCGTCGCCTCTTCCAGCTCCCCGGCCTCGTTGATATGGCGCATCTTGTAGCCGCGGCGCTTGGAAAACAGCTCGGACTCCAGCTCCACCAGCTCGGTCATCAGCTGGCGCGCTTCGTCGCTTTCGATGATGTTGCTGTCGAACAGCGCCAGCCAGCCCTTGAAGCCATGCAACAGCGCGTCGCGCTCCGCGCCGGCCGGCAGCGCTTCCAGCTGCGCGATGGCGGCCTTGGTCCACGCCAGCCGCTCCGGGCTGGAGATGAAATCCTTGAACGCGCCCTCGGCGCGGGCGAAGCCGGCGTCGTCGTCGGACACCGCCATATAGGTGTCCCAGAACAGGTCTTCCTTGGCCTTGTGGATAGCCAGATAATCGCGGTTGAGCGCGTCGAACTCGCCGCGCAGCGCTGCCAATGCAGTCATTTCCATTTTCTCCCGGGGATGTCGCCGCTCTATCGGCGGCATGGTTTGGGCGACGAATATCGCCACGTCATGGATGATTAAGTCTCATACCATATCCCCGCAAGGTCAAGATATCTCAATGCTATTTCACACATATCCCTATTTTTTGCATGAGTAAATCAAAACTCGCGCCGATCGGGTCGGCATCAGCCGCCGGCAGGCCGGCGGCTGATGCCGCAAGCGGCTAGAACATCGACAACGGGTAGGCTGTGTTCACCCGCCACATCCCGCCGATCAGGTTCAGATAACCGGCAATGTTGAACACCGCGCCGTTTTCGCCGGTGCAATAACCAGCGGCATTGACCGCTGGCGCCGACGGACCGACAAACTGGCCGCCGGCTGGCGGCGCGGCGGCAATGGCGTGGGTATAGGCGTAACGGACCGACGCCATGATCTGCGCCCGGTTGCAAGCATCGGGATAGAAAGTGGAGCTGCCGGCCCCACCCTTGGCGACCCATGCGCCAGCCGCCGCGTCATACACCTGGATGCCGCCGCCGACATAGCGATATGGCCCTGGATGGGCCGCGCCGGGCAATACGATGTAGTCCACGCCACCGGTAATTTGAGCCGCCAACGGCGCTGCGGGTCCCGCCCCCAACACGGGATTGTGTCCGCCCGGCCGGGCATGGAAACCCACGGCCGCGCCAGCGGCGTTGATCTCGCCGCAGAAGATATGCTCCAGATTGATCTGCGGGTTAAGCCGGCTGTTGGCGGCCGGCGGCACGGCTACCTGCATCGGCGCCAGAGCGATATCCGCCGAACCCGGCGCGCAATTGATCGCAGCGGCGGCCGGCAGCGCCGCGGCCAGTCCAAATAGAAGCAGCAGAAGGGAACGCATGGGAAACTCCTTGTCTGGCGGACAGCACATGCTGCCTACCAGGCAAGACGAAACGGCTTCCCATCTGTGAAAACCGCATCCACTCTCTCCACAACCGCCCGGCCTCAGGCCGCGAGCAGCAGATCCAGCCGGCGGCCATCGCGCAGCGGCTGCATGTCGAAGCCCAGCCTCTGCGCCAGCAGCAGCATCGCCACGTTGCCGGGCGCGCAATGCGCGCGGAAGCGCCGGCACGCCAGCCGCTCGCGGCCGAAGGCCAGCATCAGCCGGGCTGCCTCCCGCGCGTAGCCCTGCCGCCAGGCGGTCTCGGCCAGCTCGATGCCGAACTCGGCCTCGCCGCCGCCCGCGCCGCGCAAGCCGACCGAGCCGATCAGCGCGCCGTCGTCGCTACGCTCGATCGCCAGCTGCCAGTCGCGTCGCGGCACTCGCCGCTGCTGCGCCAGGAAACCCGCCAGCAGCCGCGCGCAGAAATTTGCGCCCATCTGCTCCGGCGCGTAATGGCGGCCGAACGCCGCGCCCTTGCGCACCGCCAGATAGGCGTCGAGATCGGATTCGCGAAAATCGCGCAGCCTCAGCCTGCCGTCCGGCTCGGCCAGGATCAGCATGCGCAAGTCTCCAGCCGGCGTTGGTCGACGCGCTGCTCCAGCCGCGATCGGCGCAGATGGTTTTCGTCGGCCAGCAGTTGTCGCGGCGGCGCTTCGGTGGAAAGAATGGATGGGGAAACGGGCTCGTCGCCGAGCATGTCGCGCAGCAAGTGGCGCGACAGAATAAAGATCGATGCCATGATGGCGGTACCTGTAAAGAACGATGAAAGAGCGAGGAGTCCGGCGCGCCGGGCGGCGAAACGGCTCCGATAATTCCCGCGACGATGCGTTTTTAGGATGCGCACGCGGCGGAAGCGCGAAGTCTGCTCCCGCCGATGGCCATTCGTCAAGCATAAGTCTGTGGACGCGGTCTTATGCTCACCAGCGCCGGCTTGTCTGCTTGGCCGGCGCGTGCGCCGCGCGCCAGCGGCCAAATCCGGTGCGCAAGGCGGCATCCATCAGTCCCAGCTGCAGGCCGACCATCACCGCGTACAACAGCATGCCCCCGCTCAGCGGCATCCATGGCACCGCCCAGTCGCTCAGATGCGGATACAACAGCCAGGCCAGCAGCAAACCGGCCACCAGCGTCAGTTCCACCACGCGCCACGATCGGGTGCGCAACGCCAGCCGGACGCCGATGTCGGTCAGAAAGAAAACCAGGCAGAGCAGATAGAGTTCCATGATGAATTCCCCGCGACAAGGACAGCGGCGCCGCGGGCTGGCTCCAATTGTCCGACATTGTACGGCGCTGGCTGCTGCCCGCGATTTCTGCGCCCTGCCCCCCTTTTCTTAAGGGGTTATAGCTAAACCCGTACCAAGTGTCAGGTACGCTTTCCATGTTAATGGTCTAGCCAACATTGCCAGATTCATTACATTGTCAGACAACATCCATAAGGAGTTGGGTTTTATAGCGCTTCAGTACAATGTTTTTCTGGGTGACGCGCCGCTATTCTGCTGAAATCAGCAAACTGTCATAAGGATTTCCATCATGGCCACCAGCACCCAGGGACAGGTTCTCTCGCTGCAAGGCAGCGTCAAGGCGATCGGCGTCGACGGCAAGGTCCGCATCCTGAAAGTAGGCGACATCCTGCAGCCCGGCGAGCAACTGCAGCTGGAAAACGGCGCCGCCGTCAGCATCAGCCGCGCCGACGGCGAAGTGATGCACCTGGACGGCGACCGCCAGGTGACGCTGACCGAGGAGGTGCTGCACGCGCAGCATGCCGACGCCGCGGAAGCCAGCATCGCCCCGCTGGCGCCGGAAGCGCAGCAGATCCTGGCCGCGCTGGACAATCCGACGGCCAACCCCGGCAATCCTTTTGACAGCCTCGACCCGGCAGCGGCCGGCCTGAACGACGCCGGCGGCGAGAACAGCGGCCACTCCTTCGTCCGCATCGGCCGCATCTCCGAAAGCCTGACCGGGCTGCAACTGGACGCAGCGCAGACAAGCGCGGCTCAAGTGCCCGAAAACCGCGCCGCCGACGTCCCGGCGCAGAACTCGCCGCCGTTCTTCACCGCAACCAACGGCGCGCCGTTGGGCAGCGACATGAACGTCACCACCGACGAAGACACGCCGGTCAGTGGCACGCTGACCGCCAGCGATCCCAACGGCGACCCGCTGACCTTCGTCAAAGGCGCCGATCCGCAACACGGCACCGTCACCGTCAATCCGAATGGCACCTGGACCTATACCCCGGCCCAGGACTACAACGGCAGCGACAAATTCACCGTCACCGTCAGCGACGGCCGCGGTGGCACCGCCACCGTAACCGTCAACATCGGCGTCAATCCGGTCAACGACGCCGCAGTGATCACCGGCAACGATCAGGGCGCGGTGACCGAAGACGCCAATGTCTCGGCGGCAAATACGCTGGACTACCGCGGCAAGCTGAATGTGGCCGACCCCGACCAAGGCGAGGCGGTGTTCAATACCAGCCGCGTCGACAACAAGACCAGCAACCTCGGCAGCATCACCATCGACGCCAACGGCAACTGG